>CAIQCE010000362.1 GCA_903870185.1 uncultured Gammaproteobacteria bacterium | reverse complement strand
TGGCTCCAAAATTCAAAACTTAATATTTTTCAATTTCAAGAGGTTCTCTCCCATGTCTGAAAAACTTCAAAAAGTATTAGCTCGAGCTGGCTTAGGTTCCCGACGGGAAGCCGAGGTTTGGATTCAAGACGGTCGAGTTAAAGTCGATGGCCAAGTCGCCAAATTAGGCGATCGCGTAGAAGAAGACGTTCGTATCACGATCGATGGAAAGCCTGTTCGACTTCAGCCTCGTCCGGAGACACCCCAAGTATTGATTTATCATAAACCAGTAGGGGAAGTGTGTACTCGGCATGACCCCGAACGCCGTAAAACCGTATTTGAAAATCTTCCATCTGTTCAAGGTCGTTGGATTAATGTCGGGCGTTTGGATATTAATACTTCCGGTTTATTATTATTCACCAATGATGGGGAGTTAGCGAATCGTTTAATGCACCCACGAACTCAAATTGAGCGAGAATATGCGGTTCGAGTTTTAGGGCGAATTACCGAAGAGCAATCTCGCGATCTACTCAATGGAATTGAATTAGAGGATGGGATAGGGCGTTTTACCGATCTCGTCGATTCGGGTGGTGAAGGTGAGGGTGTTAATCATTGGTATCATTTAGTAGCGATGGAAGGACGGAATCGTTTTGTCCGCCGGATGTTCGAAGCCTGTGGACTTGGGGTGAGTCGTTTGACCCGAGTTCGCTATGGGCCTATTGTTTTGCCACGTCGTTTAAAGCTAGGCATGTGGGCAGAGCTTGAGGGTGCGGAGTTAGAGGCTTTGTTGGCGAGCGTGTAGGTTAGTGCCAAGCGGAGCGCGGCCTAACAAGGGCATGCAGGGGATTCAAAAAATAAAGGGGTCGTTGCAGGGCCTGACCCCTCTTCAAGGAGTCAAGGCAAACGCGATCGGATGAATAATCTGCATCGCCAATTGCTGTTGATTTTCAATCATCTGGCGTTCATATTTTTCTATATCGCTGAAGTAGTTACTTAAAGGTTTTAATATCAATTCTATGTCAGTTTCATTGTGAGGCTGCATGCGTCGGTTCAAAGAGCTATAAACCGCGATCACTGTTTTTAACCGCAGATAAATGCCAAAGCAGCTGCATCCATTTTTCATAGAGGGTAGAGGGATGCTCAGATTTTTATAGCGAGTAAAAACTTCGCTTACTGTTTCATCTCTCATAAATTCTTCAAGCTCGATATCGGTTAGAACAATATTAGTTTGATTCAAATATTGAGATAACCCATTTTTCCAATAATTGACGGCTTCTTGCCACTGTGCATATTGTTCTTGCGTATTTTGATCTAATTGCTGTTTGATTTGTTCCAGCATAGGCATGGTGATTCCAGCGAGTAGTTCAGCCGGTAAAGTTGTTTGTTCTGGCGGAAGAGGGGTTGCGGAATCTCGTTTTAAAAGATCCTGCTGTGTCGTAATTAATTTGGATTTTACTCGACCTAAGCCTGAGTAAATAGGGAGTCTTTCTCTCAAAAAAGCTTGGTAAGGGCCTCTGAAGGCTTCTTGAATAGTTTCTATTTCTAACAATGGATTCACAGGAGTTTTGGTTTCAGCATGAAACAGAGTGCCGTGTTTAACAATCAGTTTCGATAGAACTTGCCAATCACTAAGTGCGAGTCTTGCGTAGGTTGAAATCATACAGTGTCCTTGATTTAAAAGGCTATTCCTTGAGTCAAAATGCTGCAAAGGCTACTATAGCATAGTGACCTAGATTCTGCACTTATTGCCTACTGCGAAGGCCTGTTGCGTGAATCTACTGGTTATTTTTGATAATTTTTTCTCACCGTAGTGGTGCTACTGCTTTCGAAAAAATTATCAAAAATAACCAGCATCTTCAGCGCATTAAGCCTTCTCGCTACGGCAATAAGTGCAAAATCTAGGTTAGCCTGAAAAGTCATGATGATTGAAAGCATCTAAGAGGGTTTATGTACGCTATATTGAGATTTGTATTATTCTTGCTTCCTGCTGAATGGGCTCACCAGCTTTGTTTAAGTTTTTTGTCGGTTCTGCCTTTGGGGGTGTTAACCGGGATGCAACGAACCACGCCTCTTCAGCCTTGTGAGCAGATGGGTCTGAAATTCTCTAATCCTGTTGGGCTGGCGGCAGGTTTGGATAAAGATGGTGAGGCGATCGATGCTTGGTTGGCTTTAGGGTTTGGATTTGTGGAGGTAGGGACTGTGACGCCAAATGCTCAGCTCGGTAATCCCAAGCCTCGGTTATTCAGAATCCCAGAGGCGGAGGCTTTGATCAATCGGATGGGGTTTAATAACCGGGGGGTTGATAATCTGGTTTCTAATTTAAAGCGCCGACGTTTGCCAGGAATTGTAGGGGTCAATATTGGCAAGAATAAAGACACTCCCCTAGATCAAGCTTTGGAAGATTATCAATACTGTTTCGATAAGGTTTATCCATTCGCCGATTATGTGACTGTCAATCTTTCCTCTCCCAATACCCCGGGTCTTCGAGAATTGCAGCAAGGACAATATTTAGAAAACTTAGTCAGTGCTTTAAAAGCCCAACAACAAACTTTAGCTCAGCGGCATAAACGCTATGTACCTTTGCTAATTAAAATTGCCCCGGATCTTAGTGACGAAGAGCTTCGTGAAATGGTGGATTGTTTTATTCGCCATCAAATCGATGGGGTAGTTGCGACCAATACTACGCTCGATCACAGCGTTGTGACTGATTTTGAAAATGGATCTGAAGCTGGAGGTTTAAGTGGTAACCCTTTGAAAAAATTGTCTAATAATATTTTAGCTAAACTTAAAGTATATTCTCAAGATCGTTTTTTGATCGTTGGGGTGGGTGGAATTTTTTCAGCAGAGGATGCTAAGGAAAAAAAGGCAATGGGGGCAGATTTGGTGCAGCTGTATACGGGGTTGATTTATCGTGGGCCAGGTTTAATTCGGGAGGTTGTGGGTTATTTTACTGGGGCTAAAATGCGGGACGACGGGGTGGGGTCTAATGTAGGTTAGTGCCAGCGCAGCGTAGCCTAACAAAACAACACATTCTTTCAACTACCCTCCACTCATCTTTCGCGATGGCACATCTTCTAATGCTGGCGTCGCTGCAGATGCAGCAGGCGGGCCTTGTGTAAGATTGAGGTGATCTGGTAATTGTTGTGTTGCTACTGCTGGTGGTGGGGCAGGGCTTGATAGAGTGACAGCAGTTCCCAAAACAGTGGCAAGCATAGCTGGCCGTTCTGGAGGGGTGGCAGGAGTAGCGTGTGTCGGAGGTGCAGCATCTGGGATAGAGACTGAAGCATCAGGTCCAGCAGCAGAGGCTGAAGCATCAGGAGCTGGGGCTGCAGAAGCTGTTTTTTGGCCGGTAGATTGAAATGGCCTGACAAATAGTTGAACAAGTAGTTGAGTGAAAAACTTAAGTATGGCAGCCAATAAATTGACTAGCCAGTTAGAGGGTTGAGTATTAGTGGAGGCGGCTGGGGTTGCACCCGTGATTGCTTGATGTAATTCACTTTTAGAGTCTTTAAGTAAGGTTAAGAGTTTTGCGCCGGATTGTTCCAATCCTTGAGTTTCATCTTTTGATAGTCCCGCTTGAAGCGGAGTATCTCCTCTTTCCAGAGTCTCCAATTTTGCTTTTTCTAACTTGGGGAGGTCACTGGTGTTTGCCCAATCCATATACTGGCTAAAGAGTGAGTTTGATTTTTCATTGTCTTGGTAGGTTAAAGAGTTAGGTGCGACAGTAAAGGCTTCTGCATTAGGTTCTAATATAGCTGAATAGCTGAGTTTTCCTGCCATCAGTTCTTGTTGTATACTTTCTCCATCGCTGTTGGTGATTGATGTGCTAAATTTATAACTGTCTTCACTTGTATACGTAATACGTGCATCTGCCCTGGTACCCTCGATGACAAGGGTCTTAGTAGTTTCCACAGTTTCGGGTATGACGAAAGGACGAGTGTCTTGATTTGACAAAGCCAGTGTCCAGGGTAAGGTAATAGCTCGTGGCCCTGAGTAATAATTTAAATTTTGAACAGAGCGTGCAAGTTTTTCTATAGTACCTTGATCTAAACGCTCTTCGAGTTTGGCCTTCACTTCATCTATAGTGAATTTTTCTCCCTCTTTTCCATCTTTGTAGGGCAGGACAAGATCTCCAATAATGACCCTAGGGTTTCCAGTGCCTCGATGTATTTCAACTATTAGCTGACTGATAAGCCCCTCTAATCGCTCAGGGGTCTCTGCAGGGTCAAGTTTAAAACTGCTTCTATCATCATTCAGGGGTCCCAAAAAAGCAGGATTGCTGGTGGTTGCTAAATCAATTACTGGCATTTAAGTCCCCTGACTTCGTTGGTACAGATCGAAATTCAACACTCGTTTTTTGAATTTATAAGAACCCCATATTTTTCTGAACTGAGGGTCTTCATTAAAAAATTCTATATAGTCAAATCGTCCTTTCAAATAGGCTTTTTCATCTGATACATCCACCAAAATAACCTCTGGTTTGAATTGAAGTATATCATCTATCACTATCTTATATAGCAGTTTTTTCCGCCATTTCAACTGGGATTCATTTTTCGGGTTGCTGGGTTCTAAGCTTTGCTGATGAATAGCCGGTACCAACCACATCCCCGAGAAACGCGAAGCCAACTTAGCTGTAGTATAGTTCATTAAAATGGGGGTGGGGTTTACGGTGGTAGTCCAAACCATATAGTAATGAGGATGGAGTTCATTCACGGCAGCAATAATTTGATTGATAGGGCTCTTGGGCTGGGTTTTATTATAGATTCCATTTAAGGTGGAAACGACGGTAATTTTTAATAACATGGCAATGCCGACGATGACAAAACTTAGGAGGAAAGAGAATTTGTTTTTTTGCATGAAGGCTTGAAAATTCAGTATCAACAATAATAGGCTGCAGACCAAAGAGGGTAGTAAATGATATTGCCAAGCCAATCCTTGCAAAAGATAGAGCCCTAAAAAGATTAGGTTAAGGTCAATTAAATTTTTTTGAAGAGTGGTGAGAACTTTAGATTCAGGGAAGGTAGTAACACGGCTGAGGACTAGGGTAATCAGAATCACTTGAGCATCCGAGTTGTAAAGCAGTGCCTCTGTAGAAGCGTGAGGGAAGCGCGAATAAAATATTGTGGTCAGTGGGAAAGTGAATGAGAAATATTCAGGATTAAAATGAATAGTAGCGGCTAAGTATATAAAAAATATTGCAATAATTGTGATTAAGTCGGGGGTGAATAATAATTTTATTTTTTTGACTCGGCGTAAACGACAAAGTTCCATAATTACAAATGGAATTAAGAATTGAGGTTTAAGTGCAAATCCAATTCCAGCCAAGAGTCCCACTAGAATTTTAAGTCGGATGCCATTTAATTCCTCAGAGCTGCGAAGGACAGCATAGGGTAAAATTAACATCACCATCAAATGTTCACGTTGCCCAAAATCAGTGTTGGTTAATACTAAAAACCCAAGAGCCAATCCGATTAAAAATAGGCTTCGAGAGTTTGAGTCTTTGGGAAGTAAAATTTTGAGTAGTTCAGAGCAAAGAGCCATCGAGGCAAGGGCAATCAGATAGGTAAAGAGTCTCATGCTCCATTCAATGGAGAGGCCTGTCAGTTTTGTCATCAAGACAGGAATAATCCCAAGGTAAATAATCAGGGGGGTGTTGGGGTCAACAAAACGCGTGTGATAATCTCCGCCCGCCAATAATCGGCTGCTGGCTTCTAATAACCAAGTGGAATCCCAATTCAAATAGAGATGGAATTGTATGTAAAGGCTTAGGGCAAAAATAAACAATAGGCCGAGCTTAAATCCTAAACTCAAAGATTGAGGTTTATTCATTGCTGATACCGCTCGGGACGTGTCCTGTCGGCACCCATTGGCAGGCGAGTTGGCAATGCCCTTCTTGGTCATCAAAAAAGATATCAGCTTTGAAAGAAGCCAGGAATTCACTCTTCTTGAGCCCGCCTAAGAAAAAGGCTTCATCGATTCGAATATTCCAAGATCGGAGCGTTAAAATCACACGTTCATGAGAAGGCGCTTGTCGAGCTGTCACCAGAGCCGTGCGAATGGGGCAGTTATCGGCAGGGAAACGATTTTGCAATTGATGTAGGGCTTCAAGGAAACCTTTGAAAGGCCCCGCTTGTAGGGGCTTGTCACGGGCGACTATTTCATTTTCATTGAAGGCATTAAGCCCACGTTCTTGATAGATTCGTTCTGATTCATCTGAAAATATGACAGCATCTCCATCGAAGGCAATTTTTAACAGACCTTCATCCGAAGTTTGTTGGCTCGAGGGTAAAATCGTAGCTGCCGCATAGCCTGCATTTAATGCACTCTTCACATCTTCGGGATGAGCCGATAAGAATAGGTGAGCTCCAAAAGGGGAAAGGTACTGAAACGGACTTTGCCCGCTGGTAAAGGCCGCTCGAGTGATGTTGAGCCCATAGTGTTGAATGCTGTTGAAAATCCTAAGCCCTGTATCCGCACTATTACGAGATAATAGTATAATCTCGACCCAATCTTGTTCTTGATTCAGCTTCAATAATTTTTTAACGAGATTAAAAGCAACCCCGGGTTCTAAAATGGATTTTTCATGTTCGATTTGATGCTGGGCATAATAATCGATCCCCTTTTCCTCGAAGATGGCATTGCTTTCAGAAAGGTTGAATAAGGCTCGGGAGGAAATGGCCACGATTAATCGATTAGTATTTTGGGGTTTCATGGTTAGGCGGGTCCTATAGATGATGCGTTATTTTAACAACTCCCCCCACAATCGGCAACGAGGGAAATAGAGAGCAGCTCGGATAGGATGGTCTTCCATAAGTTTCACCGTATTAATATAGGCTTCTAATTGCAATCGATACTGGTCGAGTTCTCGTTTTAAAAAAGTTTCATCGGATTCATCAGGATTGGGGATAGAGGTCTTGTAATCAATGATCCAACGAATGCCTTCAGGATCGATGAAGCATCGGTCGATAATAACGTTTTTTATTTTTCCCTCTACGAGTGCATTAATGGAATATTCATTATGAGCATTTTGATGTGAGTCTGAAAATATCCATTGAGCTCTGGGGTCAGTTTTAATATCGATGAGCAAAGATTTTATAAGCTCGATATATTCTATTTGTAATTTCGATTCTACGCCTGCCAAAGACAGTATTTTTTTCCAAAGAGGAATATTCTGCTCAATTCGATTGAAATCCCAGTAATCGATTCCATTCTTCCCTAGCGATTCCAGGCAAGTATGAATCAATGTTCCTAAAATTCGATGCGGGTCGATTTCAGGATTAAAGTGAATCACTTCATCCGAATTAT
>CAIQCE010000361.1 GCA_903870185.1 uncultured Gammaproteobacteria bacterium | reverse complement strand
TTTTACAAAAAAAAACCAAAATTGCCAATAAGATTAATAAGATTAAAGGTTTAGCGTGCTTTTTTATCTCCAATATGTAAAAATCTTTAGTAATTTGACCAATTTTAACTGATTTATTGAATTAAGGACGAACCCGGCTTGATATTTTCCTTATTTTTGATTTTCACAGGCGCCGCTATCCTATCAACAGTGGCTCTATTGACTCGTCAATCGATGTTAGTCGCCTACATCATTCTGGGTGCATTGATTGGGCCATGGGGATTTAAACTGATTAATGACCCTAGCTTAGTGCGAACAGTGGGTGATATCGGAATTTTATTTCTTCTGTTTTTACTAGGGCTCAATCTTCCCCCTCAAAAATTATTACCCATGTTAAAGAATGTGGCTTGGATTAGTTTGATCAGTTCAGTCATCTTTGCATTTGCCGGTTATGTTGTTGCAGCAGTTGTGGGATATACGCCGGTCGAATGTGTGATTGTGGGCTCGGCTATGATGTTTTCAAGTACGATTATCGGCATTAAGTTATTGCCGACAACAGTCTTGCATCATCAGCATACGGGTGAGGTTATGATTAGTATTTTGCTATTCCAAGATCTAATTGCGATTGCGGTTCTCCTATTAATGCACGGGGCATTGGATTCTGGGACTCTGCTGAACGATATAAAGATGATGGCGATTGGTTTGCCAGGGGTCTTGTTATTTGCCTTTGCAGTACAGCGATTTTTGCTCCAATATTTGTTCGCTCGATTTAATCGAATTCGAGAATATATCTTTTTAATCGCAATTGCCTGGTGCTTGGGAATGTCAGAGCTAGCCAGTTATTTTGGACTGTCAGCTGAGATTGGTGCCTTTATCGCTGGTATTACCTTAGCTTCAAGTCCGATCTCACTGTATATAGCTGAAAGCTTAAGACCTGTTCGAGATTTCTTTTTGGTGATGTTCTTCTTCTCAGTGGGAGCTAATTTTAATTTAGATTATTTGCGAGTCGTGACTTTTCCCGCCATACTGCTGGCAGCTGTTCTGATCGTTTTAAAGCCTGTTACTTATAAAATTTTATTGAGACAAGTCGGTGAAATAAAACATGTGGCATGGGAAGCTGGTGTGAGGCTGGGTCAGTTGAGCGAGTTTTCATTGATTATCGCTTATGTCGGATTAGACACCCAGTTAATTGGGAGTGCGGCGGCTTATTTGATTGAGGCAACCGCTATTTTGACTTTCGTTGCTTCCTCTTATTGGGTGGTTTGTAAATATCCAACCCCGGTGGCCTTAGTTGATAAATTGCGTCGAGATTAACACTTAACTAGAAAGGAGTAACAGTATGGAATTTATAGTGGTCTTAATCGCTTTAGGGGTTCAAAAATTGTGGCCGGAAGGCACACAATTTCATCCAACAGGATGGTTTAGATCCTATTATTTTTGGATTAAGACACAGGCCCAAAAACTGTCGGCTTGGCGGGATAATCTGAGTTTGATTGTGGTTGTCGCACCTCTGCTTTTAGTGTTAGCCGTATTGGCCTCGGCTCTGCACGGATTATTGGGACACTTCTTATTGGGGATTTTGGTTCTATGGTATTGCCTGGGTTTTGATCAATTAAAATCTGATAGTGTCAAAGGGATCGATTCATTTTTATTGGGTTCTTATCACCTAGTTTTTGCTGTCGTGTTTTGGTATGGCTTATTAGGCGTCTTTGGTTTGGGATTGTATTTTTCATTGACTCAATTGCGCGCAGTATTGAAGACTGATAATTCAGAAAAAACTTTGGCTGCATTAACAATGATGGTTTTAGGGGTGATGGATTGGGTGCCCGCTCGGCTATTAGGTATCAGCTTCGCATTGGTCGGTAATTTCTCAGTTTTGTTTCCAATATGGGTGAAAGAGCTGCCTGGCAAAATCAATGATGCAGAAGAGCATGTAGTTGAGTGGGGTAATAAGGCTTTGGAGCATTCCAGTGCAGATTCTAAACCGACACCCGCTTCCGCTAAGACCTTAGTTGAACGTAGCTTGATGCTTTGGTTGGTGGCATTGGCTTTGATCAGTATCGGGTCTTGGGTGGGTTAAGAACCTGGCTTTAATCGATCGTGCCCAATATGTTGAGCTTGTGAAGAGGGTTGACTAGGCGGGTTCAATAGAAAATCGTGTGTTTTTTTGGCAGCTTGGTATTGTTTGTAGGATTTAATAGTAATTTCCTTCCCACCTCTAGAATCAAAAGCATTACACGTCGGGCGTTTGCTGATATTTCTACTATGTTGTTTTGCATTTTCATGTAAATTTATCCAA
>CAIQCE010000360.1 GCA_903870185.1 uncultured Gammaproteobacteria bacterium | reverse complement strand
AGTAAACGACCTGTAATTTTATAATCAACAATAACTACTTTGGATACGTTTTGATAAACCCCATTAACTAAAGCAGGCGTTTTATTAACCACATAGTTAACACCCTCTTTCATAAGACAGGCGACACAGGCATTTAGGAGCCATCTTTTCAGTATATCATCACTGAAACCCGCCACTTCTGCCATACGACTGGCCCCTTGCGCTTGATTCAACTTCTCCCTCAAAGCAGCAATACTCACTTTCTCCGATAATAAATTACCTTCTCTATCGATCAGTAAAGCAGGACTTTTAAATACAAAATCCAAAATAGGCTCATAAACCCAGCGATAATCTTCAGAAGAAGGTTCCGATATCAGCGCTCTATCACTCGCATTATCAACCAGCAAGGTATCCACTTCATCAACAATGGCGGCATCTTGAACTCTATCTTCCAAGCTCCCATTACGAAATGAACGACGACGCCCCAGGCCATCCAAATTGTCACGCAAAATTGAAAACTTAATATCATTAGTGGTTGCGAATATAATTTGACCTTCAAAATCTTTTTTATCCGGATTATCACGACAAATATCGGAACAAGTGATACCTATTTTTTCAAAAAAAACTTTATATTTAATACGATCTCGAATAGCTAAATAACGATTGGAAGTGATTACATCCACAAATCTTCCTTGCAAAGCCAAATAGGCTGCGAGCATCGCATTAATCGTCGACTTACCCTCTCCTGTTTTAACTTGCGCCATTCTTCCCCCTCTTAAGGAGTCAGGCTTTTTGATCATTCCCAACAAGACCATCATCTGCGTATCGTGAGGGAAAATCCCGAATTGTCGTCGAATCAACTCACGTAATGCCGCTAGCACTTGAACCCTGTCTTCTAAAGAGTTGGGATTTGATTTCAGTCGACTTGAATGATGTATAATGTGCGCACTGAGCTGATCTAAACTCAGCTTAATGAGTTTTAATTTTTCATTTTCAATCAGAGCAAATTCAGCACCTGCTGAACACAACTCAGCCTCGGCCAAGGGAAAACTTGAATCCTCTTTTGTAACAGACGCCGTCGCAGAAGCACCCGCTCCTGCAGCAGCCGAAACAACTTTTCCACGAAAACTATCCAGCAACTCTGTAAGATCTCGGTCTTTAGAATCATATTTTCCAGAAAATTCTTTAGTGTGCTTCTGATCAATTTCCTCAAGAAATTCAGTTAAAGACGATTTATCAGTGCACCATTCGTGAAAACTTGGCAAACCAAAAACAACACTATCGAGATCCGCTTTCAGCTCTTCAAGCAAATGGAAAAGCCTGAGATAGTCTTTAATTTCGACTCCTCCTGTTATTCGCGTTGAAAATACTGAGGTGTAAACAGTACGACCAAAGGTCTTTTTAAGCTGAATGGCAGCACTCAAAAGTTTTTTTAACTCACCAGACTTTGCATCTTTCAAACAACTCAAAGCCAACTGGGCTAATACTAATTTCTCATGAATATTCAGCTTAACGACTTCAAGCCGATTTAATTCAGTGCAAAAACTAGCCCACTCTTCTTCTAGCGCTTTGTGACACTCAGAAACATATTTAAGTGCTTCAACCTTAAATTCTGAAAATTCATCAAGTTCTAAGATATCATTTAATTTCATAATCAATGCACCCCGGGAATCCTTGCAGAATTTAATTCACCTACCGGCTCAGCAGTGCTACCAACCCCCGCACCACATCGAGCAGCAAACAAAGTGCCTGGAATGCTTGATACACGAACAGCGGCTCGCATGAACTTTGCAAAAGCTTCCTCGTTCGCTTTAATCTTCCTTTTAATATCAGGAAGCAAGGAATCGATTAATGCAGGTTTAAGACTCTGATCTCCTTGGCGAACTAAATAATAAGCCACATCAAAGTGTCCACGACTTAAGGCAATTTGAGCAGGTGTCGTGCCAGCTGGATCTGAGATTCCAGAATCAGCACCGCGAGCAAGCAAACTTTTTACTACAAAAAGCCTTCCTGCTTGGCAGGCAAGATAAAGTGCTGTAGTTCCAGAAATGTTTTTTAGATTTGGCTCGGCACCAGCCTCTAGCAAGAGATTAACCAGGGCAATATGCCCCGCTTCTGCTGCAACCATCAGCGCTGTTTGACAAGCCCTGTTTGAATAATCAACTGATACACCCGCATTCAATAGAGTACGAACAGCAGCCAAAGCATTGTTCATGACAGCAAGTTGCAGAGCAGAAGCTCCGTCAAACTTCCTCGTCGCATTGGGATCAGCCCCATCCGAAAGCAAATCAACCAAAGCATCATTATTGTTAAAATTGGCCGCCGCTATCAGCAAGCTGGATTTAAGCTCAGGATATTTCTCTTTAACCAGTTGACTGAGATATCGCCATACTTCTTTATTTTTACCCATTAGGGCATATTCAAAGACACTTCTGCCAGCGCGATCGCATTGTTCAATAGTAGCCCTACATTGTTCAGCACTAACTGAGTTACTAACTTCAATTAATTGACGAACAACAGCAGGTTTCCCATGGAAAGCCGCAAGATGCAAAGCACTTTGATCCAGAGTTTTTTTACGTTTACTATCACGAGGTTTTAGAACTTGATTAACGTCAAAACCAGCCTTTTCAAGACATGCAATAATTTCCACTTCCCCAGCAATCGCTGCGTGGTGCAAGGCACTAAGACCCCAAACATCGAAGTCAGCTCTTCCATCAGTTACCTCACATAAGGCCTTAACAACTGACAACAATCCTTGTGATACAGCGGAAATCAACGGTGTTCTACCCAATCGATCTGCCACGCTTTTTTCATCTAATGGATCCTTCATATTTTTGTGTTTATGACGAATTAAAGGAATTAGAAACAAAGCCGCCTCAGTATTTTTTGCATCGATCGCATAATGCAAGGCATTTCTTCCTTGAAGATCAAGTGCATTGGGATTAGCACCTTGATTCAATAAGTCTTGCATCAATTTAAGATTGCCCTGCATTGCTGCAAACATCAAAGGAGTTCGCAGCTGTGCATCAGAGCTATCAACATTAGGTAAAATTGCTTTAAATAAAAGAGGCAGATTTCGACTTAAAATCTTTGGAATCACGCAACACTTGCTATCGACCAAGAGTGCTGGCAAAGCATCAGCAAAGACTTCTTTCAATAGCTTAAATCGCTGAGTAGCAATTTCATCACTCACACCAAACAGAGCCATCAAAGGATTGTTATTTGAGAAATCAATCTCTAGTCTTTTAAATTCTTTCAACAAATCGGTGATTTCAGCTTCATCTGTGCTCATATTAATTTGCTGAAGTACAATTTTAATTAAAGTTTGATTGTCTCTCGAGCGATAATTATTCACTAACCCAGGATGAGCACTAATTAGGTTTTTGATTTCAAGGAAATCCTGACATTGGAGTGCTAAAGTGACTGCGAAGTGAAGTTCCTTGGTGACTAAGCTCAATGGAGGCTTTTCAGCAACTTTGTAACCATATTTCTTCAGTAAATTAATAACTGAATCTTGCACACCCATAACTTTATCTAGACCTGACGGCCACTCACTTCTCGGTGTCGACTTCATTAAGCGCTTAAGCAAATAGGCATCATTATTCGATGCCGCTAAATGAAATGGAGTTTTTTTATTTTCATTTACCGTTGTTGTTTTAAATCGACCTTTCAAATGATCGACAATTTCACGTGATCCGGAGAGTACTGCATGGTGTAAGGCATTGTTTTTATCTTCATCCAAAGCCTGCTCTTCAAGACCAGGAAGACAGTGCTCAACCAAGTCCAGCTCTCGACTTTGAATCGCCTTAATTAAGATTTTTTTCCGAGTCAGCTCATCCATCATCAAAGGATAAAGCAATGTAAAACAAGCCTTACTGGCACGCTCTGCTGCCAAACAGCTTAGAATTTTTAGATTATGTTCAGAGAGTGGCATATAGTCATTCAAAACGCTTAAATCATCATGATGAACTGCCATAGTGGCAGAATGCATGGCTTCTTTTTCAGCTGTTGTTTCTTCTTCAGCTGTTGCTTCTTCTTCAGCTGTTGCTTCTTCTTCAGCTGTTGCTTCTTCTTCAGCTGTTGCTTCTTCTTCAGCTGTTGCTTCTTCTTCAGCTGTTGCTTCTTCTTCAGCTGTTGCT
>CAIQCE010000359.1 GCA_903870185.1 uncultured Gammaproteobacteria bacterium | reverse complement strand
GGAAAATTGGTTTGGTTTTGATGATGGGGCTTATGTAGGTGCGAGATTGCTTCAGATCTTATCAAAAGATTCACGTACGGTGAGTGAAATTTTTCTGGAATTGCCTGATAGCATTAACACACCTGAGCTTAAAATTGAAATCCCAGAAGAGAAAAAACATGCCTTTATTGCAGAGTTGGTGCAGAAGGGTGAATTTGGTGATGCTGAACTTTTCGATATCGATGGCTTGAGAGTGAATTTTGATTATGGTTGGGGATTAGTGCGTGCGTCTAATACGACACCTTGTTTGACTCTGCGTTTTGAGGCTAAAGATGAGGCTCATTTAGAAAAAATCCAAGCGATTTTTCGTGAACAGATTTCTCTGTTGGATCCGAGTTTGGTGTTAGGGTTTTAGATTGCTGCCACTTGTAGGTTGGTGCCAAGCGCAGCGCGGCCCAACTCCCTAAATTTTTTAGGATAATGCCGCATTATTCTGAATGGAGCTTCACATGAAAATCATCACAGCTAACGTTAATGGAATTCGTTCGGCAGCCAAGAAAGGCTTTTTTGAGTGGCTAGTAGCTCAAGAGGCGGATGTGGTTTGTTTGCAGGAAATTCGTGCAGATATGGATGGTCTTTTGGACTCAATCTATAGGCCAGAAGGTTATCATGCTTACTTCAGTATCTCTCAGAAAAAAGGTTACAGCGGAGTCGGTATTTATAGTAAAAAAAAGCCGGATAATATTACAACAAGTTTAGGTTGGCCTGTGGCGGATGATGAAGGCCGTTACATCCAAGCTGATTTTGGTGATCTCAGTGTTTCTTCACTCTATATGCCTTCCGGCAGCAGTAGTGAAATTCGTCAAGAAATTAAAATGGATTTTCTAGGTCGCTACGCAGAAATTTTAAAATCCATTCAAGCTTCGGGTCGAGCTTCTATCATCACAGGTGATTGGAATATTGCTCATACTAAAAATGATATTAAGAATTGGCGCTCTAATCAAAAAAGTTCAGGTTTTTTGCCAGAGGAAAGAGCCTGGATGGATTTGGTACTAGGAGAGCTTAATTTTGTGGATGCTTTTCGTGAATTAGAGCAAGAACCCGATCAATATACTTGGTGGTCGAATCGTAGACAGGCTTGGGAAAATAATGTGGGTTGGAGAATTGATTATCAAATCACGACACCGCATTTTAAAAATAAAGTGAAATCGACGGAAATTTATCGTGGCCAAAAATTCTCCGATCATGCGCCTTTTTCGGTGGTATACGATTGGGAGTTGTAGGGCTTGCGTGCCTGGACGATATTTTTGGTGCCAGGCACCATAAGAATTTAGATTTAATTGCATATGGTGCCTGGCACCAAAAATACTTACGTAGGCTGGTCCCAAGCGGAGCGCGGGCCAATATTCTCACAAACTCACATCTCGACGAGACATGATTCTCTAGGTTCCTATTATCTTTTTAATTAAAGACGTAAAGCAGGCTGATGTTCTAGCTGACGCAATATCTGAGACAGTGTATTACCTATCTGATCGGGGAAAAGACAGATTACGGCGGCACAGGCTTCTAATGTTGCTATTTTGATACAACGATCCCGGTCTTCTTCACTCATGTCTTCAGACTGAAGGCGATTGAATCTTTCACAGGCAAAATAAACCATGGAAGCGGCTACGGCAAAACGAAATAAATTATACAGAGGTCTTTGTCGCTGAGGTCGCATTAATTAAATTTTCCTATGCTTTCAATGCTCGTGATATCCGGGCCCTTCTGCTACCTTTCGGTGCTCGATTCACATCTTCCAAAGTTAATTGAGCTGTTTCATTAGCTAATACTTTGGGTGCATTAGAAAGTCTGAAAAAACTACTCGACTGATTAAAGGCTGATTTATAAATAGCGGTGAATAGCTCAAGATTGTCTGTTTTAAGGTTTTCGCGGTGGGTTTGCACCAATTTCCAAGCTTTAGCCGTTCTGCTGTTAGGTTTAAGCTTAGCGTGATCTTCTATTTTTTGTACGAGCTGAGTATCACTCAATCGGCCAGTTCTAAAAAGAAAATTAGTTTTGTAAAAAGTTCCCGTTTGACCCACTCGCAAAGCTTTGTAGATGCGTTTGAAAGCTTTAACCTGTGAGCTTGGTATACTGGCCGATGTTCTATCTACTTCTACTTTCTGTGCCGATTTCCTGTCTGCTTTTTCTTTTTCTGTTTCTTGCTCATAAAGAGTGATCCAATCGGACATAGCTTTATTGGCAGATTCAATAGTAGCGGGGATTTCAGGATAGACAGATTTGATGGAGCCAACATCTAAGAAGAATTTTAAACATGGACCTATATCGCCAAACTCAAAATTTTCTGCAAGCCCAGTATAGTTATCATAAATCTTAGTATTTTCTTTCTCCCTTCTTTCGATGGATTTAGCTTCTTTTTCGGCAGGTGAAACCGCATCCTCTTGAAATTCTTTAGCTTTAGAGTCAACGCGAGGATCTTTAAAATCGAGGGTTTGAAGCTTACGCTTAGTTTCTTTGATACTTGCACAGAGGATTGTACTTTTTTGAAAAAGGATTCTTCGCTCAGCTTCGGCCATCTCCATAAACTTCAAAACCCCTTTAGACTTGGTTTGAAATTGGGTTTTTAAGGCTTTAAGGGATTTAATAAGTGCTTCTAATCGTATTTCAATGTTTGAGCGCATAAAAATTCCAGAGGCCCATTTTTCAGCTTTAGCGACTTCAATTCTTTGAATGATATAATTAAAAACAGCCTCTTCGATGGCGGAATTTATATCAAACTTAGTAATTTCAGGCTGCTTTTCCATCCTTGCTCTAATGTTCTGCTCTTCCATCCTCGCTCTAATGTTTTCTGCTATAGTGCTTGAGTTTGGATTGCTAAGGAGAGTTTTCAATTCATTATGTAAAACGGTTACATTTACTGTAACTTTGTTGTTAAACGTGCTTAAAAAACTTGATTTAGAGGTTGTTTCCGTGAATTCAGCCAATGCGGCTTTGATACAATCACGAATCGTGCTCAAATTCATTTGAGAAAGGGGGGGCTTTGTATCAGTTGCATTAAATGGCATTTTCCATGTCCTAAAAATTCAGTCAGTGTTATTAGCTCATTCTAACTGATGAAGCTTAAAATAGTCTTAATTCCTTTGGGGGTTAGGGTCTTGCATCGACTCATCGCTATCTTAAACGATTTTAAATCTCAAGCAAGTAATCATGTAGTTGATCGATGCCTAATGTGAGACATTGATCGGATAGTTTTAATCGTTGCCCCCCAAAAGTAATGATGACAAGAGGAGTTTTGGGTTTGAATTCTTTGAGAAAGGTGGGTGGGTAAGCTAGGGTTTGAGGTAGATTTTGCATAGACAATTTCACTTCAAAGGCATGAACTTGATCAGTTGTTTTGATGATGAAGTCAATTTCTTCCCCATCTTTAGTTCTCCAAAAATAGAGTTGCCAATCTTTTCTATAATTACGAATAAATTTTACTATTTCTGCGAGTGCTAGTGTTTCAAATAAAGATCCCATTTGAGGGCTATTAAATAGAGGTAAATAATCGCTCCAACCCTGCAGCCTCACAGCGAGTCCTGTATCTAAAAAATACAACTTTGGGGATTTGATTAGCCGTTTATTTAAATTATTGAAGTAAGGTTTTAGAGAGTAGGTGAGATCGGCTCGCTCCAATAGACTAATCCACTCTTTTACGGTGGTTGATTTAATACCGCTATCATTTCCTATGCTGGTGTAGTCAGTTAATTGTGCTGTCCGAGCGGCTAATAAGCCGAGAAAGGTATTGAATTCGGAGAGTTTCTGGATGCCTGCACTGAGCACTATATCTTTCTCTATGTAGCTTCGAATATAGTCGTTTAAATAATTTGTAGTAGATAAAGAGAGGTTTGTATAAAGTTCAGGCCAGCCACCCTTAAATAATATTTCTTTGATAGAGGTTTCTGGGAGTGCTTTTTTGATTTCATGTACAGTTAGTGTATTTAAATAATAATAGGAAGCTCGGCCCGCCAAGCTCTCATGGATATTTTTATCCATCAAAATTTGATTAGAACCTGTAAGACGAAAGAGTGTTGAGTCAGGAATCGTTTTACCTTCTAAGGTATGAGCTCGTTTTAATAAATCAATTTGTTTTTTGAGCTCGCTAAATAAATTAGGAGCATATTGAACTTCATCCAAGATTAAGGGGGGTGTAAATTGCTCCAAAAATAGTGCGGGATCACGGTTTGCTAGCTGACGCAGCTTTAGATCATCAAAGCTGACTTCCTGAAAATCTGAATGATTGGGCGATAAAGAGGCAAATAGAGTGCTTTTACCGCATTGCCGAGGCCCCAGTAGGATTTGTATCAAAGCCTTTGAGTTTTGGAGCTCGTGGGTGATGTCTCTTGAGATAAACATTCGACCATTTTAAGCTATCAGCTTAAAATGGTCAAGTTTTTGATTTTAATCCAAATTCAGTGCGTTAGATCTTCAGGGGAGAGTGTTTTTCAGGACTTAAGGGTGCTCCAGCACCTGCTTTTGCAATTCGATAATGCGTTGAATGCCTGATTGAGCAAGTTCCAGTAGGCTTTGTAATTCATTCGGATGAAAAGCCTGTTGTTCTGCAGTGCCCTGTAGCTCAATGAATCCACCTGCATCATTCATTACGACATTCATATCAGTTCCAGCATCGGAATCTTCTTTATAATCGAGATCAAGCACAGGCGTGCCCTTATAGATGCCTACTGATATAGCGGCAATCATATGCTTCAAAGGATCCTTTTTCAGTAAGCTCTTGCGCTGTAAATGGCGAAGCGCATCGACTAGAGCAATACAGGCACCGCTAATGGCCGCCGTTCGAGTCCCTCCGTCTGCTTGAATCACATCGCAATCCAAGGTGATGGTGTAAGGTCCCAAAGCTTTTAGATCGATCGCCGTTCTTAAGGAGCGGCCGATTAATCGTTGAATTTCTTGGGTTCGACCATTTTGTTTCCCACGAGCCGCTTCTCGGTCGCTTCGAGTATGAGTCGAGCGAGGCAGCATCCCGTATTCAGCCGTGACCCAGCCCTGACCTGAATCTCTTAAGAAGGGAGGCACGCCCTCGCTGACAGTCGCATTGCATAAGACTTTAGTATTGCCGAAGCAGGCGAGCACAGACCCTTCCGCATATTCAGTGTAGTGGCGGATAAATTCAATTTTTCGAAGCTCTGCAGGTTGGCGCTGGGAGGGTCTCATTATACAGTCTCATTTTAAGAGTTGGGTGGTAGATAATAATGGTGATTCAATCTTCAGTCCATAAGAGAAATGGGTTGCCTAAAAAAATAGTTTACCTGCTACGGCGCTAAGTGCAGAATCTAGGATTATTTAGCTTTTATTGAAAACATAAGGTTATATTTATGTCACCGATCGCCAGCATGACAGCATTTGCGAGAAAGACTGTGGAAAGTCCTTTGGGAAGTTTGGTTTGCGAGCTTCGATCTGTTAATCATCGGTATTTGGATCTAAATTTGTATTTGCCAGATACCCTTCGAAATTATGAAAAGATCTTGCGTGAATTACTTCAGCAGAATTTAAGTCGTGGAAAGGTGGATCTTTCTATTAAGTTTCAAACTCAAAATCAAACATCTCATTGGGAAGTGAATTCAGCTTTGGTGGATCAATTAGTCAACCTTAGCCAAGATCTTGAAAATCGTTTTTCGAACGCACAAGTGAACTTAATGGATCTCTTGAGTTGGCCTGGGGTGCTAAATCCGGTGCTTCCAGAGGCTGAAGATATGGAGGTGATTTTGAGAGGATTGGTGCAAACAACGCTTCACGAGTTGATTGAGGGTCGTCACCGAGAAGGGGCGGGAATCAAGAGTTTTATGCAAGAATGTCTATCATCGATGAAAAAAGAAATTGGCTTGATCGTTCAACGAGGTCCTTTGGTGCTTGAATTTCAGCGAGAGAAAATTTTAAATCGATTTTCAGAGTTACAATTAACCATCGATCCTGCTCGCCTGGAGCAAGAATTATTATGGTGGGTTCAGAAAATGGACATTACGGAAGAAGTGCAGCGATTAGGGGCTCATCTGATCGAAATTCAAAGAGTTTTAGATGAGGGTGGTGTCCTTGGGCGTCGATTGGATTTTTTGATGCAGGAGCTGAATCGAGAGGCGAATACCATCGGAAGTAAATCTGCAGATAGCGTCATTACCCAAGCCGATGTAGAATTAAAAGTTCTAACTGAACAAATGAGAGAGCAGGTACAGAATCTTGAATAAAGGCACCTTATACGTAATCGCAGCTCCTTCCGGGGCGGGTAAAACCAGTCTAGTGAGGGCATTGCTACAAGAGCTGCCTGATCTGAAAGTATCCGTTTCACACACGACCCGTAGTCCACGACCTGGAGATCGGGAAGGCGTTGATTATCAATTTGTCTCGACTGAAGCTTTTCAATCGATGATTCTAGACAAGGACTTTCTTGAGTATGCCAAAGTTCACAGCCATTATTATGGGACTTCTAGAAGCTGGGTAGTGGAAGAGCTTTCAAAAGGCGTCGATGTGATTTTAGAAATCGACTGGCAGGGAGCACGTCAGATCCGTCAAATGATGGATGAATCAGTCAGTATCTTTATATTGCCTCCTTCTATTTCTGAGCTTGAGCAGCGTTTGATTCATCGCCAGCAAGACACGCCAGAAGTCATCGCTAAGCGATTAGCAGCTGCACGTTCTGAGATAGCCCATTATGCAGAATTTGATTATTTGATAGTGAATGATCATTTTGGGCAGGCATTGGGCGATTTGCAGCATATTTTCTGTACCCACCGCTTGAGTACTCGTCGACAAAAGCAGTTAGAAGCAGGGCGCCTTTCCGAATTATTGGCTGGGCAGAGTGAATAGGGCTTGTGCCAAAATGCTTTTTGGTATAGAAAGTCAGAAGGTTTAGGGGCAAGAACTAGGGGTAGACTCTAGTCTCCCATATTTTTTTTGATTAAGATTGAGGTTTAGAATGGCTCGAGTCACCATTGAAGATTGTTTAGATCACGTTGAAAATCGCTTTGATTTGGTTATTAAAGCTGCTGAACGTGCCCATAAATTAGAGTTAGGTACTGTCGATCCTTTGGTGCCTAGAGATAACGATAAACCCACCGTAATTGCTCTTCGTGAGATTGCAGCAGGGTTTGATCTTTCTGAGAAACCTGAAGCCGCGTCTGAACTCTTTGTGGATGAATAGGGCTGATTTTAGCCACAGTTGATCTTCTGAGTACAATTAATTTTAGGGACTTGCTTGAGCGATGCCTAAGGATCAGGCGCTGAGGATAGCGTTTTTAGTAGGAGGATTGTCTGCTTGCGCTTGTTTAAGAGATTACGTCGAAAATTAGCTTATTTAACTAAAGACGAAGTAGAGCAGGTTCATCAGGCCTATCTCTTAGCCTTTGAGGCTCATCGCGGCCAAAAACGTCGAACCGGTGAGCCTTATATTACCCATCCAGTTTCCGTCGCCTGCATCTTGGCTGAAATTAAATTAGATTACCAAACGGTAATGGCAGCCCTATTGCACGATGTTATTGAAGACACTGCGATAACTAAAGAAGTTTTGGCTGAGCGATTCGGCGATCAAGTCGCTGAATTGGTGGACGGTGTTAGTAAATTAACCCAAATTGAATTTGTGAGTCGCGCTCAGGCGCAGGCTGAAAACTTACGTAAGATGGTTTTGGCAATGGCCAAAGACATCCGGGTAATTTTGGTTAAATTAGCCGATCGCTTGCATAATATGCGAACGATTGATTCCTTGCCCCCCAGCAAACGTCGCCGAATTGCTTCTGAAACATTAGAAATATTTGCACCGGTTGCTAAACGACTGGGTATGCGAGAATTTTCAGTAGAGCTTGAAGAATATGGGTTTGCCGCTTTACACCCAGTTCGTTATCGGATTTTGAAGTCTTCGATTCGAAAAGCGCGTGGTAATCGTAAAAAAGTTTTGGGGTTGATTGAGAAAAATATCAAAGAAGCCATTACTAAAAGTCAATTGCCCTCCACTTGTATCGTTCAAGGTCGTGAAAAGCACCTTTATAGTATTTATCGTAAAATGCGAGTGAAGCACATCCCATTCAACGAAATTATGGATGTTTATGCTTTTAGAATTATTGTGGGCGATATCGATGCTTGTTATCGAGTTTTAGGGATCGCACACAATCTTTATAAACCCGTTCCAGAACGATTCAAAGATTATATCGCAATTCCCAAAATCAATGGTTATCAGTCATTGCATACAACTTTGTTTGGACCTTATGGACTGCCTATCGAAATTCAGATTCGTACAGTTGAAATGGATAAAATGGCAACAAGTGGGATTGCCGCTCATTGGCTTTACAAAACAGATGGAAATGTGCCTGATAAATCACAGTTGAGTGCACAACGATGGGTGAAAAGTTTGCTGGAGTTGCAAAAAAATACGGGGAGTTCTTTAGAGTTTATTGAAAGCGTAAAAGTTGATTTATTTCCTGATGAAGTCTATGTGTTTACACCTAATGGGAAAATTATGGAGTTACCGGCAGGAGCCACAGCAGTTGATTTTTCTTATGCGGTGCACACTGATATTGGAAATGCTTGCGTGGCTGTTAAAATTGATCGTCAATTAGCGCCTCTCTCTACACAACTTTCTAACGGACAAACCATAGAAGTCATTACAGCCCCTGGCGCACGACCCAATCCTGCTTGGTTGGATTTTGTAATTACGAGTAAAGCGAGAAGCAGTATTCGCCACTTTTTAAAAACCCAGCATCATACAGAGTCAGTGGCTTTAGGTAAGCAACTTTTGAAGCAGGCATTGAGTAAGACAGGATTGAATTTAAAACATGTTGCAACAGAAGCTTTTGATGCCGTCTTAAAAGAGACAAAAATTAAATCTCAGGATGAGCTTTTGGCTGAAATTGGTTTAGGTAATCGAGCCGCATCTTTAGTCTCTCAGCGTCTTTCAAGTCTTATGCAGCAACTCGAGCAGAAACCATTAGAAGAAAAGATGGAAGAAACTTCAGCCAAGCCACTATTCATTAAGGGTACTGAAGGCATGCTGGTAGACTTTGGTTCCTGTTGCCTTCCTATCCCGGGAGATCCGATTGTAGGTATTTTGACTGCAGGAAAAGGGATTATCGTTCACATGGCCTCTTGTGAAAAAATTAATAATTTAGGCCAATATCCTGAGCAATGCATTCCGATGCGATGGTCTAAAAAAGCAGAAGGCGAGTTTAAAGCGGTCATTTCAGTTCAAGTGGTTAATCAAAGAGGTGTCCTGGCGAGTATGGCGCTTGCGATTTCGGATGCGGATGCGAATATCGATGATATTCGAGTAGAAGATCGTGATGGCCGATATTATTTTGTCACATTCCGGCTGATGGTTCTACATCGTGATCATTTGGCGAATGTTATTCGTAATCTACGAAAGATTAAATGGGTGACCAAAATTAACCGGACTCGTTAAGTGTTTTTTGCTCATATCGATAAGAGAGGAAGTCGATGAAAGAAATTATAACAACTGAAAAGGCTCCAGCAGCGATTGGTACTTATTCGCAAGCTGTTAAAGTGGGTGATCTTGTGTTTCTTTCCGGACAAATTCCTCTGCATCCTGAAACTATGGAAATGATCGTGAATGATTTCAAAGAAGAAGCTCGTCAAGTATTTAGAAATTTAGAGGCAGTTTCTAAAGCTGCAGGCGGTAGCTTGCAAAATTTAGTCAAAGTTAATGTTTATCTAACCGATATGATTAATTTTCCTAGTGTCAATGAAGTGATGATGGAATTCTGTCAGCCACCTTTTCCTGCTCGTGCTGTAATTGCCGTTTCAGCTTTGCCTAAAAATGCAAGAATAGAAATAGATGCGGTATTGCATTGCCAGGCATAGCCGATAAGCTGTTAGTGGAAATAAAATTGTTTGGCTTTAGGGCGGGTCCTAGGTGCGAGTCATGAATTCTTCAAGTCCTATTGATTTATCAACAACCTGTCCTTCTTTGCTTTCAGGAGTAGGCCCGCGTACTTTAGAAGTTTTGAAGACGCTTGGCATACATTCTTTACAGGATTTATTATTTCACCTTCCATTACGCTATCAAGATCGAACTCGAATTCAACTGATTGCCCATTTGCAACCAGGCGATCATGCTTTAATTGAAGGTGAAGTCATTCAAGCAGAATTAATTAAGGCTCGAAGAGCTAGTTTTTGGTGCCGATTAAAAGATGAATCTGGAATCATTAATCTACGATTTTTTCATTTTAATAAAACTCAATTAGATCGATTAAAACAGAATTCATTAAAGCTTCGGTGTTTTGGTGAGGTTCGTTTATCTCGCCTAGGGTTGGAGATGATTCATCCCGAGTGGAGTATTTTAAATCCAGCTCAAACTTTAGTTCTATCCGATAGATTGACGCCGATATATTCTGCCGTGAAAGGCATTCATCAAGACACATTGCGAAAATTAATCAAACAAATTTTAGATGGGTTGCAAGCTGGGAATTTTAGTTTGCCTGAATTATTGCCGGCAGATCTTTTAAATCTACATAATTTACCCAGTTTAATTGAAGCCTTAGATTATCTTCATAGGCCTCCCTCTGATGTGTCTCAAGCTGAGCTATTAGCTTTTCGTCATCCTATGCAGCGTCGTTTGGCTTTGGAGGAGCTTTTGGCTCATCGATTAGCCTTGCTGAAGATTCGAAAAGAATTGCAAGCTTTTTCATCGACTCCATTGGAAAGCAAAAACTCTTTAACTCAAGGTTTAATTACAGCCTTGCCTTTTGAATTAACGGGGGCACAAATTCGTGTCATAAATGAAATTAAGAATGATTTACTCAACAATAAGCCCATGTTGCGTTTAGTTCAGGGTGATGTCGGTTCTGGAAAAACAATTGTAGCGGCTATAGCAATGTTACAAGCAGCCGAAAATCAGCATCAATCTGCTTTAATGGCTCCGACCGAAATTCTAGCTGAGCAGCATTATCAGACTCTAAAAAAATGGTTTGATCCCTTGGGTCTTAAAATCGGTTATTTAAGTAGTAGTGTTTCTCGTTCAAATCGTCAGCTTTTATTAGATGCATTGGCTATGGGGGATTTAAATTTTTTAGTAGGTACTCATGCATTGATTCAATCGGATGTAAAATTTCATTCGCTGAAATTATTAATCATTGATGAGCAGCATCGTTTTGGAGTCCATCACCGACTTACATTGAAAATAAAAGGGGAGGAAGAGAATTTCTATCCTCACCAACTCATCATGACAGCAACACCTATTCCTCGAACATTGGCGATGAGTGCTTATGCTGATTTGGATCTTTCAATCATTGATGAGTTGCCTGTAGGTCGGCAATCGATCAGTACGATTTTAGTTTCTAATCAGAGGCGGATAGAAATTATTGAGCGAGTTCGTGTGAATTGTAAACAAGGTCAGCAAGTATATTGGGTGTGCACCTTAATAGAAGAGTCAGAAGTATTGCAATGCCAGGCAGCTGAATTAAGTGTCACTGAATTGAGAGCGGCTATGCCCGAATTGAAAATAGCTTTGCTTCATGGGCGTTTAAAAACAGAAGAAAAGGAACGGGCGATGGCTGCGTTCAAAGCAGGTCAAATAGATGTGCTTGTCGCAACCACTGTTATTGAGGTAGGGGTCGATGTTCCAAATGCTTCTTTGATGATTATCGAAAATCCTGAGCGATTAGGATTGGCACAATTGCATCAATTACGTGGACGAGTTGGAAGAGGTGCTTTAAAAAGTTATTGCGTGCTTTTATATCAGTATCCCCTTTCAGAACAAGCTCATCATCGACTGGCTATTATGCGAGAAAATCAAAGTGGATTTATAATCGCGGAAGAGGATTTAAAAATGAGAGGCCCAGGTGAGGTTTTGGGGACGCGGCAAGCAGGCGTTATGAATCTTAAAGTAGCAGATTGGGTTCGTGATGAAGATTTAAATGCTAGTATCAACTTATTGGCGCCTGAAATGCTCTTGGATTCTAATCGTTCTACTCAAATCATTAATCGCTGGTTGGGAAAAAAGATTTATTACGCGGGTGTTTGATTAAATAAAATTTCAAATGCATCTTCATTAAAATTATCGATCAGCGCTTTTTTGTTTAAAATATGATCAATTCTGAGCGTATCTAGCAGGATTTCCAAGAAAATGCTTGTTTAATCCATGGTGTTTGGTTATTCTATAAAAGTTAACGACTGGGAATGGTTCCCAAGCGTTGAAAAAAAGAGTTGCATTTAACATGAATTTTTGTAAAAATTTTCACGTTAGTTGTTAACTCATTAATTTTAGATTGAATTAAATAGGGGAAATTAAATGTCGGTAAAAAAACTTCTTATTCTTGCGGCGGCAGCGGTAGCTTCTACTTCTGCAGTGGCTGGTGGTGCATCTAGTTATAGCGCTCCTAGTAGCTCTATGGCAGCTGATAACAGCGTTGGTCTTTATGTAGGCGCTGATGTTGGTTATGCTTTTAACAACTGGAAGAACAAATTAGGTGGTAGTTGGTCTCGTGATTCAGACTGGAGAATGCTTGGTTTAGACGTAGGTTACCAGTTCGATCGTAACCTAGGTTTGGAATTGGGCGGTTTCATGCTTCCTGAGTCTAAGTACACAACTGCATCTCCTAGCGCATCTTTCAAATCTTGGGTTGCTTATGTAGCTGGTACAGGTACAGTTCATTTGATCGATTCAGTTGATGTAATCGGTAAATTGGGCTTTGCTTACGAACAAACTAAAGTAGGCGCTGGTGCTCCTTCTGGGTTTGCTTCTACTACAGCTGCTACAGAAAAGAGCTGGTTCAACCCAATGTTTGCTGCTGCGTTGAGCTATAACTTGACTCCAGAAGCATCTGTAGATGCACAATGGGCTCATTTCGTAGGTACATCTAAAGACGGTAAAGTTAAGACTGCATCTCCAGACGTGTTGTCTGTTGGTGTAAAATACATGTTCGCAATGTAATAACATTCGAGCAACTAAAAAGGAGGCCTAGTGCCTCCTTTTTTATTTCACTTCAAAGCTTTTATGTTAAAATGGCCGTTGTTAAATATACTTCACGGCTTGCCGCAAGGAGTTCAAAATGGTCCAATCACAGCCTTGCGCTTCTAGTATAATCTTAGTTAAACAAGAAGATTTGCCCTTATGTTGTCCTCAACCAGATGAGCGTTTATGGGATGGGCATCCTCGAGTCTATCTGGATCTATCAATGGGTGAGGTTCGTTGTCCATATTGTTCAACTCAATATAAATTAGTTTAAGTGGGTTTTAAATGCCAAGTCGTAATCCAATATTGAATTATATATCTTTACCTGATTTCTCCAGTGCTTCAGTTTTAGTTTGTGGTGATCTAATTTTAGATCGTTATTGGTATGGAGATACCTCCAGGATTTCACCAGAGGCCCCGGTTCCTGTTGTTCATATAAAAGATATTGAAAGTCGTCCCGGTGGCGCTGCTAATGTCGCTTTAAATATTGCTTCATTAGGTGGAAAAGTCACTTTAGTAGGTTTTGTAGGGGATGATATAGAGGCGGATGAATTAGAATCTAAACTTTTGGAATTTAAGGTAGATTGTGCTTTGCTTCGTGTGGCAGAGCATCCAACCATTACTAAGCTCAGGGTTCTTTCTCAGAATCAGCAGTTAATTCGTCTGGATTTTGAAAAAAATGCCATGCATGGGACCTCTAATGCAGACTTATTGAAACCTTATCAGGAGTCCCTTCATTCAGTGAAGGTAGTGGTATTATCGGATTATGCAAAAGGCACTTTAAAAAATTCTAGGCAATTAATTGGTTTAGCAAAAGCGGCTGGAATTCCAGTATTGGTAGATCCGAAGTCTAGTGATTTTAGTTTATACACGGGAGCTACATTAATTACTCCCAATCTTAAGGAATTTGAAGCAGTAGTAGGCCATTGTTCGACTGACTTAGAGCTTATTGAAAAGGCTCGATCTTTAATTAAATCTTATGAAATTGAGGCGATTTTGGTGACTCGTGGTAAAGAAGGAATGATTTTGATCCAGGAAGATCAAGATCCAGTGAATATTCCTACCTACGCGAGAGATGTCTATGATGTAACAGGAGCTGGGGATACTGTGATTGGAGTATTGGCAGCTGTAGTAGCAGCAGGAGCATCCATTAAAGATGCAGTGATTATTGCGAATTTAGCGGCAGGATTGGTAGTTGCTAAATTAGGAGCTGCGACTGTGAGTGTCGGCGAGTTACATCGTGCTTTAGATGCAGAACAGCATTTAAGTGGCTCAATTTTAACCGAAAGTGAATTACTGGAATGGGTTAAAGAAATACAGGCCCATGGAGAAAAAGTGGTCATGACGAATGGTTGTTTTGATGTTTTGCATGCAGGCCATTGTCAATATTTGCATCAGGCTAAAATCTTAGGAACTCGTTTGATAGTGGCGGTGAATGATGATGCCTCAGTCGCTCAATTAAAGGGGCCGACTCGTCCGCTCAATCCTTTGCAAGAGCGGATGGAGGTCTTAGCCTCTCTTTCAGCTGTTGATGTCGTAGTATCGTTTTCTGAAGAAACTCCACGGCGCTTAATTGAAGCTGTAAAACCAGATATTTTAGTCAAAGGTGGCGACTATAAGGTTGAAGAAATAGCAGGTGCTAGTAGCGTGTTAGAACGTGGTGGGGAAGTTATTATTTTAGATTTTAAGGATGGTTGTTCTACAACAGGATTGGTAAACAAAATTAAAAGGACAGAGTAGCTATGATAGTCATCACGGGTGGGGCGGGTTTTATTGGCAGTAATTTAGTTCGAGGTTTGAATCTTCAGGGTCGTTCAGATCTTTTAGTGGTCGATAATCTCACAAATGGTAAAAAGTTCTTTAATATTGCCAGTTACAAAATTGCGGATTACCAAGATCGTGAAGATTTTTTAACTCATATCAGAGAACGAAGACCATTTGCTCAACCCATAGAGGCTATTTTTCACTGTGGCGCTTGTTCAGTGACAACTGAATGGGATGGCCGTTACATGATGCAGAATAATTATGAATATTCCAAAATACTGTTGAATTATTGCTTAGAACAACGAATTCCATTTATTTATGCTTCTAGTGCAGCTGTTTACGGGGCAAAAGAAGTTTTTGATGATAATTCCCGTGAACAAAAGCCGATTAATGTCTATGGTTATTCGAAATGGCAATTTGACCAATACATGTTAGATATGATGCCGACCTTTAAATCACCTGTTATTGGATTGCGATATTTTAATGTCTACGGGCCACATGAACAACATAAAGGTAGTATGGCCAGTGTTGCTTTTCATCTAACCAATCAGCTTCGAGCGGATAATCGAGTGCGTTTGTTTGAAGGAAGTGGGGGATATGGAAATGGAGAACAGCTTCGTGATTTTATTTATGTAGAAGATATTGTGAAAGTTAATTTGTGGTTTCTCAATCATCCACAAGCTCCCTCCGGCATTTATAATGTAGGGACGGGCAAGGCTCGTAGCTTTAATGATGTTGCCCAGAATTTGTTGAAATTGCATGACAGCGGGCATCTTGAATATATTCCATTTCCAGAGCATCTGAAGGGCAGCTATCAAAGTTATACTCAAGCAGATATCAGTTCATTAAGGGAAGCAGGTTACCACTCTGAATTTATTTCTTTAGAGGATGGGTTGAAGCATTATTATCATTGGCTTTTACACGAGCTTTAATCGTTCGTGAAAAAGCCACTTTTGCCCTACAGCTTTGTCGTGACTGCGCTTCCGGTGCTCATGTATGTTGTTATACAATCCGCTCCGGTTCTCGTCACTTCGCGCTGTAGGCCAAAATTGATCTTTTTCATTTTTAATTTAAATGGCAGATTAGAAAAATTTAATCGTATAACAGCTCATCCATAGAGACTTCGTTTCGAGAGGGGCTGGCTTTGATTAACTCAAATAAAACATCCGTGAGGCACATGAGACGAATGACTTCCGGAGTGAAATCATCAAATTCAACTTTGACGCCTAATATGGAATTTTCCGTATCAGTAAAACTTGCACCAATGCCATAGCCGAAACATAAAGCCGATAGTTGATCAGCTCGTTTTGCTAATCCGGGTAATAATCCAGTATTGGAGAAAATTTCATTCAAGGTGATGGTTCTTCCTTTTAAATGGAAAATACAACCTGTGTTTTTGGCAATTGTGGCCATTTTTTTTGCAATACTCATCAGCTCATCCACCATGGAATTGACATTTTACGACGTCCCGCCAATGTGGTTCTTATCCACCGGCCGAATACATCAATACTGAATCCAAAACGATTGAGAATGGTAAAAAATGCCATTGCAAAGAAGGCAAGGCCAAAGGTCCACCATCTCATGTGAACTAAAAATAACAGGAACGGAAAAGCGGCTTTAGCATCCCAAACGAAAAATTTAACTTGTCTGGCAGAATCACGCCAATGCGCGTTGGTATTGATTTGAGCCATGTTGAATATCCCTGTTCTAAAATTAGCTTTAGCAATTATAGCTTAAATTCAATTGATTAGTAGTTCTATAGCAGATATCTCTTATTTGTACTTTACTTGACAGATTGGGCGGATCTTGCTTCAATGGAAGGCGATGTTTTTAAGGACTTTTAGACAATTTTCATGGAATTAGTTGCAGACAATGACAAATATTAAACCCATTGTAATTGCTTTATCCCTTCTACTGACAGCTCTATTAACGGCCTGTAGTAAAAAAACTGATATTAATTATGCTTATATCACCACTGATAGTGCGCCTGTCACTGCAGTGGACCAAAATGCTCAAGCTCAATTGGCTGAGGCAGCTGTTTCAGTGGATAAATCACTTCAAGAATTATCAGCCATTAAAATTGCGACTCACCCTCAGATTCATTTAGCACCTCCTGTTAGTCCAGCACAATTAGGGATGGAAGAAATCAGCTCCATCGATTGGACGGGGCCTATTGAGCCTTTATTGAAAAAGATTGCGGTGGCGAGTCAATATCGTTTGAAAGTTTTAGGCACTCCTCCTGCTATTCCCATTATCGTAACGGTGAATGCAACTGATCAACCTTTGGCTGATATCCTGAGAGATGTGACTTTCCAGGCACAAAATAAGGCAGGTATTGTCGTTTATCCTGGCAAAACTCCTGCGAGTAGAGTCATAGAGTTGCGTTATTATAATTAGGATCTCAAACATGAATGCTAAAGCGCTTATAGTCTTTAGTTTGTCGCTCCTGGCTCTGTCGGGCTGTGGTGCTTCTCGTGTACCTCAAGCACAGATAGGTTATGTGGATATCAGCCAGATGCCTGATACCAATTCTGAGGTAAGCCTTATTAAGCGCCAAGCCTTGAAAGAGGTGTCGATGGCACTGGGAGCCCAGGGAGCCTTAGCTTGGCAATCAGAGCATATTAATAATGCCCTTCAGTCTGAAGCCCAATATCTAGATCATATTTTTAATTTTAATTCGTTGTTGATTGGCCGCAATGTGCTGCCTCCTATTTTGGTTCAATCCGATAAGACATTGAATCTTGATAATGACAGCGCTATTCGTTTAGCAAATAAAACCTATGAGTTAATTAGTCCGGCTCGCTTTGTTACCACCCCGCCTACTTGGCGTACATATTTATGGTTAAATTATAAAAAACCATCCATACCAGATCATAGTTTTTTACCAAGAAGCAGAGCAGAAAGTCTGATTTGGAATCAGTATCTACAGGAAGGTTGGTCTCAAGGTTTACAGCAGGCAGATTCTATATTCTCAGCTAATCTTGCACGACTTAAGCGAGATTATGTCGGTATGGTGCTTTACAAAAAGCTATTGTCTCAGCGTATGGTGAGTGCCCCTTATATTGCCAAAGCGGATCTTGGGGTTACTGGAAATGGTCGCCAACTTAGAATTGATGACCAAATCTTGAGAATTACTGGGAACTCAGAGTTACAGCCTGATTCAAAACAATGGCAGCCTGTGCTGACTAAGAATAATGACTAGAGAACTTGATAGCTATTTAATGCAAAATGAGCCTCCTCGTTTTGAGCCTCGGAATTTAGATGAGCTATTGATTTATTGTTCCAAAGCAAATGCTTCTGATATTACAATTCAAACAGGTACTTCGATTTATGCCGAAATCTATGGGCGTTTATTTCCTTTAACTCGGCGAAAATTATCGAATACTGAGGTGAGTGAGCTTCTTAATGCGGTTTACGGTCCTAACGGAACCATGCAGATTATGCGTGGTGAAGATGTGGATACTCATTATGAAATCAGACCTACTCGAAATGATCGGTTTCGTTATCGCGTCAATGGTACGGGTTGTTATGTCGATGGGCACGAGGCTATTCAGATAACTTTTCGTTCTATTCCATCGACTCCACCCGCTTTATCCGATCTAGGATTACCTCAAGTTATTGTGGATGCCATTGCACCGAATGATGGAGTTGTATATGTGACGGGAGCAACCGGTTCGGGTAAGAGTACTCTCTTGGCTGCCATTATTCGCGAGATTGCGATTGATCCTCAATCGAATCGTAAAATCTTAACTTATGAATCTCCCATAGAATTTGTTTATGACTCCATAGAAACGCCGACGGCTATCATTAGTCAATCGGAAGTGCCGCGTAATTTACCAAATTTTGCTGCCGGTGTTCGAAATGCTTTAAGACGTAAGCCTCGTTTGATTTTGGTGGGTGAGGCGCGTGACAACGATACAATCAGCGCTGTATTAGAAGCCGCCATGACGGGTCACCCCGTTTACACCACTTTGCACAGTAACGGTGTGGCTGAAACGATTCGTCGATTAGTGGGTGGTTTTCCAGCTGATGAGCGAGTGGGTCGAACCATTGATATCATCGAAACGATGAGATTGATTATTTGGCAACGCTTGGCACCCACCGTTGATAACAAGCGTGTCGCTCTTCGAGAATATTTAGTATTTGATGAGCGAGTCAGAGATCGTTTATTAGATTCTGACCCTGAGCATGTGATTGCAACGACGCGGGCTTTATTGAATGAGTTCGGGCAAAGTATGCAAGTGGATGTGGAAAACAAATTCAAAGCGGGTGTGATTTCTGAAAGAACTTACAAAATCTTATGTGCATCACAAAAGCACTAGGCTTTATCCATAGAAATTAGTCCTAAGGTTTTCCCAGAGAGATTCTATGAAATTTGTGAAGGCCAATGTTTTTTTGCAATTGGGTTTAATCCCATTTTTCGCAATCACTAATTATTGTTTGGCACGTTATTATCCTGATCAGTTATTAGAATTTTATTCAGTTCATTGGTTAATTCTAGTCGCTTTGATTTTGATTGTTTTAAGTCCTCTAGGTTCTCAACGATTGGGAACCAGCCTCCCTCGATTTAAGCCTCTTATCTGGTGGTCATTAATTTTGCTTTCCGAGCTGTGTTTGATGGCAGTCTGGCTGGGAGTATGGCGAATCAATGTGATTTTTGAACCATCTCTCCTAAGTGGAGGGGCTCATATTTTTCACGATGTTTTATGGCACTGGGGTTTTTTACCTTGGACGAGTATGGCGCTGATGGGGGCAGCTTTTGGTTATTATGCTTATGTTCGAGGGGAGCGTGCTTTTGTGAGTCAAGTGCTTTATCCCACTTTTAAAAG
>CAIQCE010000358.1 GCA_903870185.1 uncultured Gammaproteobacteria bacterium | reverse complement strand
TATCATTAAAACAATTGCAATCATGATAGCAGAAGCCATTATGAGGAAATTTTGAGTCATACCTAGTGCAGTGATAATGCTATCAAGAGAGAAGACTATATCGAGTATTGCTATCTGAACAATAACTTTTAATGGACTCATAAATATTCGAAGATTGTTCTTTTTTTTCACCGGGCTAAATTCATCATATATTTCATAACTTGACTTTACTAGCAAAAATACCCCTCCAGCTATCAAGACAAGATCCCTTAATGAGAAGGAATGTTGAAAGAATTCAAATAATGGTTGTGTGATTTTTGTCACCCATAGTAAAAATGCTAGTAAGAGTAATCGGGTGGCCAATGCAAGTATTAAACCAAACCGCCTAACTTTTTTACGTTGATGAGCTTCAATATTCTGACTTATGAGTGAAATAAATATGAGGTTATCTATACCCAGAATTATCTCTAAAAAACTCAAGGTAATCAGGCTAATCCCTAGATTTACAATACTATTTATTTCCATTTATAAGCCTATTCATGTTAAATTCTTCTATCTTATTTGTTAATCATAGGGAAAAATGTCTTCATGAGCAATAAAACTATTAATTTAAATGAGTCACTTTACAATTATCTCTGCTCAGTCTCACTAACAGAATCAGATGCCCAAATTTCACTTAGAAAAGATACGGCTCAATTCAATTCATCCATAATGCAAATCTCACCTGATCAGGGTCAATTTATGGCTCTTTTAATAAAATTAATTAATGCCAAAAGAGTATTAGAATTAGGTACATATACTGGATATAGTGCCTTAACGATGGCTCAAGCGCTGCCTGAAGATGGGGAGTTAATTGCCTGCGATCATGATCATAGATGGAGAGGCATGGCTGAAAGACATTGGAAATTAGCCAATGTGAATCATAAAATTCAATTCTGTCATGAACCTGCCCTTATACTCTTAGACCGATTATTAGCTCAACCCGAAATAAAATTATTTGATTTAATATTTATTGATGCTGATAAAGCTCGCTATGATGAATACTACGAACGAGCTTTAAAATTATTGAAATCAAGAGGATTAATTTTACTTGATAATGTTCTTTGGGGTGGAAGAGTTGTCGATGTTAATGATACTGATGTAACGACTGAATCAATACGATCATTAAATTTAAAACTTAAAACTGATTCTAGAGTGACTATAAGTTTAGTACCTATTGGAGATGGGCTGACATTAGCTCTAAAAAATTAATATCTCTTTGCACGAGCCTCATCAAAATACCAATAATCATGAGATTTGTAACTGAGCACTTTTACTTTTAGTTCAATTAGATAATTGCTTATGTTAGGAAGTATAACTCCTCCATTCGGATCAGTAGATTTCTGAATAACTAAATTCTCAGCAGCTTTCGATTTAATGCTTAATTTTTTAACCTTATAATCTTGCTTATCTTTTTTAAATTTTAGTGCCTCTAATAGAGGACGTCCGTCCGTATTATTCAGAGGAAGATTTAGTAAATAAGCAATAGTAGGGGCCACATCAACATTTCCACTAGGAAGTTTATCTTGAAAATGAGCTTTGAAATCTGGCCCAATAGCCAATAATGTATTATGAATATCAATAGGGCCAAAACTTCCATGATTGCCTCGTAACAATGGGAGAGTGCTAAATTCAATTCCTTTCTTACCCTGAATCATAGCATTCTCATCAAATGACATCCCAATAATAATATCAGGATTTTTTTGATGTGAATTTTTTAAATGCACTAATGATTGTGACAAAGTTCCTGGCAAATTTGGATATCTAGGATCCAAAAAAATAGTTCCATATTCTTCACGACTTTGAAAAAATCGAACTAACTTTTTTATTAATTTTAAGTTATGACCGGGTAAAAATATATACTCAGTTCCACCATTTGGACTTATAACTATAGCATTTCCGGGAAGAATACTAGGTAATTCATAACTAGGCGTGGTATATGGTTTATTAATGCCCATATGACAAATTTTTCCTGTTTTATCTATTCGAGTAGGGTAAAGTAACTTTCCATTTGCTTTTATGCCTGTTAAAACGGGGCTGTAACGACAGGATGAGCCATCATACACATGAGAAAAACCAGCCCTATGCAATAAATCAGCCGTTCTAATCTCCCCGGAAACAGAATATCCATTAGAAGATATTTTAGAGATCTTTCCATTTTCAATGCCTCTTAAGGGATAATCTTCAAGTGAAGCTGAAACATT
>CAIQCE010000357.1 GCA_903870185.1 uncultured Gammaproteobacteria bacterium | reverse complement strand
GTTCCAAAAGCATGATAAAGAAAAAAAGATTTTGATATTTTCAATAGTATACTTCGGAGCAGATCCAGCAGGCGGCACAGTACTGACAAGTTCGCCAGAAGAATTAACAGAAGTATGTAACATTATATCGGATATTAGACTGTTTAATTGCGTGTGGTCATAATAGGATAAAGAGAAAATTAATCTAGGTTCTATTTGAAGCCAAGTATTAACGACATCAAGATACCCCCCTTTTATCGCGTCACACAAAGCTTTTGTAATAGATTCAGTCGTATGAAGCTCTAGTGGCCCCCACCATAAATAATCTGCAAGAGTCTGCGTAAAAGGCTCTGCTAACAGAGACTGCATTAACGGTATGTTCCTTTTGTTTGAAGCATCTACCAAAGCCGCGATTTGTTTGGAATTAAATTTATTCATTTTTATCCCTTAAAAAGATATTTTTCTTGTAAGCTATTTTAGTCAGAAAATCTCAGTTTTCTTAAATTTTTTATCTTTTAATTCTTGAAATGAGTTATTGCAATACTGCAATACTTCTCTAGAATGTTTTGTCATAATTGCCTACTCCTCTTCCTGAAAAATTTCATTCAAGCCCTAAAATCTCTAAAAATACTCAGAAGCGCTGGAGTATCTACCTCAACTTAGGTCCAACGCGCAATGGACTCAAAACAATCAACTAACGATAATTTCAGTCATTTTTATAGCCCTATACTTGGTGAGACTCTGCTGGCATCTATCGCATGAGTCTTGCAGTGCTTTACAGCTCCCCTTGCCTCACCACTATAATCGATAGCCAAATGAGTACCACCAAGGAACCGATGAGGGTTGGCAATACGCCTCACAAGACTGGCTGGATTGTCTCTAGTATGAGCCGCTTTCATTTCTAAATATTGGGTAAAAAATGCAACAACATCCTCTTTAACCAATTCACGTGCAAGTGTCATTGCACTCTTGTTTGTGACTACATTAACTTGGTTTATATCAGCACCAGCCGCCACTAATTTCTGTATGACAGCAAGGTTCCCACCAGTGACCGCACTCGCAAGTGCAACAGGTGTTGGATCAGCCCCGTGTATGAGCAATAATTCCACAATAGCAGGATCACCTCTTCTTATTGCAACATCCAGGTAGATCGGATTAGTTTTAATGAGGTCACGAGCAGGTTTCACCTCATCGTGACCTCCGATAAGCATCTTATTGATATCTTCATAGCTACGGTGAGTCACAATGAGTGAAAAGAAAGTACAAACCTTATCAGCATTTCCACTATCAATAGCATAGAATAAAGCATCTTTTCCATTGACAGTTGTATGGAGATCCGCGCCTTCCCGGATCAGTCTTTCCATCACGGAGGAATGTAGAGAGCTGAGCACTAAGTGCATTAACGGCGTTAAATACTCACCAGCATAATCTATGAGTTTCACCCCATCAATTAACTCATCTTTGCGTGCATAAAAAACATCCAGGACAGTGTCATTAGCGGAGTCTAATGCCAAGCAAAATGATGTTGCTCCTGCTGCCGTTGAAAAGTCGTTACCATAACGCCTAACTATAATGGGAGAGGAGTGCGAGTATACACACCCAATACCACTCGCCACACTACTTTTTGTTATAGTGTAATCAAGCGTAGTACAATCCTGCCTTCTTACGGCATACCCTCCCAAATAAGCTCCAGCAGCAATTAATGCTCTAGCTACTTCAAATTTACCTCGCCTAAGAGCCACCATCAGAGGCCTCTCCCACCAGCCATCTATTGTATTAAAGTTATTTAATCGAACTCCTCTAGCAATGAATAATTGTACAGTGGGTAAGTGGCCATAATAAGCTGCGTGATGAAGATTATCCATATCTGCCACGATGACATCCGGTTCAAGCCTCAGCACCGCATCGGCGATTGAACTGACTGGTGAGGATGTAATTGCTAGTCTCAAAAGTCGACTAAACTTTAACTTGTTCGGATATCGTCTCATTATTGATTCGTCAACGGTAGTATTCCTAATTCCACCTGAGTAAGAAATTATATCAACCAAATCACATTCATTTAAAATCGCTGGAAATAGATCAAGGGCTTTTTCTAAAATAGCAGTATTATTTTCTCTTCTCGCACCCCTGATAATTTGGATAAATATATGTTGAGGTATATCAAAAGCACGTGATTGTATTATCTCCATAAATCTAATAACAAGCTCCGTATGGCCTGCTTCAGTCATTTTAACCAGAGTATCTGTTTGGCCAAGATTTTTAGCGAGCCTTTCCACATTAACAAAAAGTAAAATGGCTTTTAATTTGTCGATACCTCCACTTTCATATACTGTCGATATGATATTTGCATTCCCCCAGAATTCGGAGAATATGGGAGCAGAAGTGCACCAAAAGGCTGGTAAAGAAAAAAATATTTTGATGGCCTCAATAGTATACTTAGGAACGACTCCTGCCCCAGATACAGTAATGATAAGTTCACCAGCAGGGTTAACAGAAGTATGAGCGAGGATATCCTGTAATAAATTTTTAAATTTATAGCCATCGTAGTGTGGTAAAGAGAAGATCAATCTAGGTTCTGCTTGTAACCAAAGATTTACAACATCAAGATTTTGCCACTCTACTGCGTCATTCAAAGCTTTTGCAATAGATTCATTAGAATGAAGCTCAGATACTCCCCACCATAAATAATCCGAAAGAGTAGGTGTTATAATCGGCTCTGCTAACAAAGACCGCATTAGTGGCATGTTCCTTTTGTTTGAAGCATCCACCAACGCCGCGATTTGCTTGGAATTAAATTTATTCATCCCTAGAGCCAAGCCCAGGCCTTGGAATTCCTGTGCTAGAAGAAGCTGCTGCAGAACCTGCACCCGTTGAAGCACCAGGTGCTTGTGAGGGTGAGGCTGAAAACAAACCACCTGGAGAAGCAGAAGATGCTGGTAATGCTCCTACTCTGCTAGCAGAGCTTGCACTCATGGTGCTTCCTGCTTGTATAGTTGAAGCAGCTGAAGCTGCTCCACCACCGCTAGCCCCTGTTACTCTCATCACTGGCATAAGTATTATTCCAAGTGATGCTGCATGACGCCTTGCTTGTTCACAATTACTTCGCATAAGCGCAACCATATCAGGAGGTGGGTTCAAAGCAATAACTCGTTCAAAATCAGCAATAGCATCAGCAAATCTATTCCCCTGAATGTTTACTACTGCTCTTCTGTTGTAGGCGGCGCATAGATTTTGCAATAGTGGCCCTAAAGGCCCTAGTCTGAATGCTTCCTCATAATGGGCAATAGCTTGAGTATCATTTCCTCTTTCATATTCACGTGCTCCAGATGCACCATAAGCTACAATTAAAGCATCACGATATTTAGGATTATCGGGTGCCAAGCGATAAGCTTCTCGATAGTTTTCAATCGCCTCAACTAGATTTCCCTGATTAAATTTAGCAAATCCTCTGTGAAAAAATGCAGCATGTAAATTTGCATTCATTTCTAATGCTGCATTACAGTCAGCGATAGCTTCTTCGTATCTTTGCATATGATTTTTTGCTTCAGCACGATTAACAAAAGATTCAAAACTATCCGGCTTTCGACGAATATACTCACCATAATCAGCAACAGCTCCAGGATAATTATTTAGAACAAATTTTGCTTTAGCCTTTAAAAAATGGATGATATCTAAATCAGGTTTATAACTTAGAGCAGCATCGTAATCAGCAACAGCTTCTGCATGCCTACCAAGATCATATTTTGAATTACCTCGGTTATAATAGGTATTTGCTTCATCTGCTTTCCGACGAAGTACCTCATTATAATCAGCAATAGCTTCTTCATGATTTCCTAGCATACGCTGAACATTTCCACGCCACATATAAGAAAGCATATGATCTGGGTTAAGGCGGAGGCAATTTGTATAATCTGAAATGGCACCAGCAAGGTCGCGAGTACGTCTCTTCGAGTCTCCACGACAAAAGTACGGATAATGTTCATCTGGCTTTAGACGTATTACCTCGCTATAATCTAAAGCTGCACCAACAAAATCCTCCCCATTACTCTTTAAATGCCCACGTTGAAACCAAGCCTCTTCATCATGAGGGTTCGCAAGTATTTCTGCATCGTAGTCAGCTATCGTTTTTGTCATTTATATTTCTCCAAAAGTTTACTTATAGATTAAAGAATAAAAATTCACTCTGAAATTGTTAGGAAACAAAAAGAAAGAGCATGGAATTCATATAAATTACCATTAGTATTGATGTTTTCCGAATAATAAAGAACCTTCCATTCGATTGCAAACATCTAATTAACCATCCGGTCGTTTTGTTTGGTACCAAGGACATTAGCAGAAATTCCACCTGAAAAAAGAATGCGGAGGACCTTAGTAGTTGTAAGGTTATATGTTTCGTTAACTTTACAGCCTACTAAAGCCCTAATTCTGGTGCAGAAAAGGGGTCGATGCATGCATCGACCCCTTTTCTGCACCAGAATTAGGGCTTTAGTAGGCTGTAAAGTTAACGAAACATATAACCTT
>CAIQCE010000356.1 GCA_903870185.1 uncultured Gammaproteobacteria bacterium | reverse complement strand
GCCAAGCGAACGACGCTTTGGGTCATGGTCATGCTTGGCAGTTTTTACGTCTTCACGCCGATGTGGGGCGCTATTGGGCGGTTTGCGATGCCGCTCCTTTATGCCAACAATGCAACTGACAGTGCAGTCGTCAAACTTCCTACGCTCCTAGCCGACAAGACGCTCGGTGCGGTCTTGAGCGGTATTACCAGTGCCGGCGCGTTTGCTGCGTTTATGTCGACGTTCTCGGGGCTGCTCGTCTCGATGTCCGGCGCCTTTGCTCACGATATCTACGGCAAGATTCTAAGACCGGAATCGACGTCCGCTCAACGCCTGAAGGCGTTTAAGATTGCCGCCGTCGGAGTCGGTGTCATCTCAATGAGCCGTAGCGCCTTTTTTAGTCTGTTTTCGCCATCAAATTCTAGTTGCAATTGCTCTAAAATGTATTGTGCAGAATAAGTCCCATTTAGATGGCTCTCCAAAGCAATATGCAATGCATTAAGAGGTATGCGCTGATTTATGTCTATTGCTTTATTAGTCATTTCCTAATTCTATAAATGGGATTAATACTTCCAGTATATGCGATCCACCATGAGTAACAAGTGTTTCTTTGTTCGAAAAGCTAAAGTCATTTTTAAAATAAATGCTCTGATCCTCCGATACAATTGAATCACCTAACTCTGGATTGTTTAATAAAAACTCATCGGACAGCCATTTCTCCGAATACTCCAAATGTCGCTCACTTCTGCTGCCTGATTGATTAGTGCCTAGTTTTTCTCTGCCATTTAATCCTCGCCAACCTTTGGCTTGAATATTACCATGATCCGTCGTCAAAAAGATTCTAAATCCCTCTTGGCACAATTTCTCTATTACAAAAACTACTTTACTACGGTCAATCCAATTTTGTGTGAGATTTAGCAGATCAATATAATCTGATGAACTATGCATCTTTTCATCCAAATCTTTAAATACGATCGCATATTTCGTAATGGATTTTAGATTTGTGAGCTCAATTTTTTCATGTGCATATTTAATCTCAAACTTGTTTAATCCCTTACCTTCCCAATATTCACTCCACAACTTTTTTTCGTTTACCGGGCCCTGCTTATAATCAGTTTGCGGTATTTGTCCTCTGAATATCGCCTGTCTGGACAATTGCGTAATTGATGGTATCCAAGAGTAGATCACATCTTCATTCCTAATGTTGCTGATTTTGTTTTTTAATAGCTCATACTGCCAAAATGCAAAACCATCGATAACTACTAAAGCAACCTTCTTATCTCTAAAATTTGAATTAATGTAGTCCAGGATCTTAGATACTATTTTGGGTTTCTTAATTGCGCTTGAAGTCTTCGTTTGCTGGTAGTTTTTCTGAATTTCTAACTGGAATACCTCATTTGCTCTATTAATTGCTTCTAGCACTTTTTCAAATTGCGGAGTGCCTATACTTTCAATGATTGCTGTTGATATTAGTCGGCAGATTTTCAACCAACTAATTTCTGTTGAGATAAGTTCTTCATCCAGATTGGATATAAACCCGGCAGGGTCATACTGTCTGGGTAGATGTTCGGCTATGGAATTTTCAACAACTTTAATTTCATTTTCAGTCTCGCTTTTTAGAAGTGCTACAAATTGTTCTTTCTCGAACAATTTGTCGAGCACTTCTAATCTCAAATGAATTACAGTAGGGATGTGGTATCCGCTCAAATACTTTTCGAGTGAAAATTCAAATAACACAGCCTTTTGCCGAATGTCCTCTAAATACTGAGAGTTGTCTTTGCTTAGTAGTAACAATAACGAATGGTTAGTACGCAATTCAAACTGAACACGCTGCTGTATTGAGCTGCCATAGAAAACCAATATATCATGTTCCTTCAAGCCCGTTATAACATCGTCACGAAACAGAAATCCATCAATATTTTCCACAAGGATAATATTGCAGCTAAGGCGCTTAATATCTTGAATAATGTGTTGTATCAGCCCCTTATCCATTTACCCTAATAGTTAATAACTGTTTAATGCCCGGTATGATTTTCTTGTTCGATTGAAACTCCTTCAACCATTGTTCATGCTCTGTGTCTAGTCTTTTCAATTTGGACTTTCTAATGTTCTCTATCCCAATTTTATCAATTCTCGACCGTTGGAAATTATATGAGTTGATTCGGTTTTCTGCTTTGAACTTCATTTTGTTCATTACATCTGCCTGTAGATTTTGGAAGACGATGAAAAGAGCATCATTGAGTTCAGTTTCAATTCTCTTTTTATCGTATTCGCTTGTTGCTGACTCTGCTCGCAATTTGGTGTCACCACCAATCAGTCTGTTCCATATATCATTGGCATAGGCCGCATACTTCTTCCCGTTGTCAGCAATGAAAAAGCACTGATAACTAGTCTTGGTTTCAAAAAAGTTTTTTGCAGAAATTTGCCATAAGCTCCAATATCCCGGTGTTTCATCATTATCTACTGATTGAATAACTGGTATGCCTTGTGTGAAATCAAACTCACCAAGATCATTCAACATTTTTTTGATCCAATCGCTTTGCAAAGTAAGATGCTCAGTTTCAGGATTGTTCAGTGAAACTTCGGCATCGAAAGTTACTTTCTTCTTTTTTTTTATTTACCTCAATTTCTGTAAATCCTAAAAGACTTTTAGTAACCAACCCACCATTTATTAATGTATGCTCGCACACCAGCCCTTCAAGCCATTGTGGCAATGGGCTATGCTTCACCTCCGCCGCCATTTTATTATCGATCTCGCTTTCCTCTACTCTTGGGAGTATGCCCTCAGTACTCTGGTAATCTCGCAGCTTCCCTTTTATCTCGTTCAGCCACTTGTCGCCAGCAAACTCAAACTTATCAGGGTCTAACAAACTCTGCAGGTAAAGCTTATTAACCTTCTTCATGTCAATTGTAGAATCCAACACATCAGATGTCTTATCTATGCCCAATTGATCTATTATTTTGGTCAGTTTTTCTTCGATTACTTCATATACCCGCTGGTCAACGCTGTTGTTGGTGAGCATATTGAATGCTTGCACTTTTTCTTTTTGCCCAATTCTATCAACCCTACCAATACGCTGTTCAATAATCATCGGATTCCAAGGCAGGTCATAATTTACAACAACATGGCAAAACTGCATATTCAATGATTCTCCGGCGG
>CAIQCE010000355.1 GCA_903870185.1 uncultured Gammaproteobacteria bacterium | reverse complement strand
TCTTTAATTTTGATTTGATTCATTGAACTATCGGAATGACATTCGATAAAGATTTCACCCTTGGATTTTAACTCAATTTGTTCAAAGGCATTTTTAATGAGATTTTCAACGACTCGGTTAAAGAAAATCTCATTGCCCATGAATTTAAAATTTTGTTGAGTATCTAAATGGATTTTCTCCCGGGTCTCAAAATTACAAGGATAATTTTGCACAACGGCTCTTAATAATTTTTCTGCGTCACAAATGGAGAGTTGGTCAGAGGTTAATAATTCTTCCCCATTAGAAGCACTCTTAATGCTTTTGAGGGAAGAGTTAATATATTGATTCGCTGTTTTCACACATTCTGAAATATCATTCGGAATGTTTTTCATGTAATTCAAAACATTAGGGGAAATGTAATCGGTTTCAATGCCTATTTCTTTCGCTTTTTGATAGGTTGAAATTAAAGTTTCAACATTTTTCTTAAATCCTGAAATAGCCAAATCAATTGTCGCGAGAGAGGTTCGAAGATCATGAGTTTGCATCCCGGCAAAAATGAGCAGGGCGCGTTTAGTGGCTTCTTCTGCCGAAGCTTTAGCCTCGGCCACCAGGATTTGTCGGTGTGCTTCTAAATTCTGCCTCTCGGCTTCTAGAGTATGTTCTTGTGCATTTTTAAGCTCAGTAATATCTATAGAAATACCTATTATACCTATAACCTTTCCATTTTTATTTTTTATAGGAACACGACTTGTTCGATAATAAACCAATTTGCCATCTTTTCCTGGAAGAGGGGGCTCATCAATATCCCTTTTAGCTTTTCCCGTTTTGACGACTTCTTGATCATCATTTTTAAAAGAATGAGCCTGTTCGGCAGGCCAGATACCTAATTTAACTAAATCATCATAACTTTTCCCTATATATTCTTCCCTTGAAAGACCCAAAAAGTTAAGAATGTTCTCATTGCAGCCTAGGAAAGTTGAATCCGTATCCATCCAGAAAACGTTGTAGGGCATCAGCGAGATGATATCAGGCAGTCGATTGTTCAAATTATCATCATTTTGGTCGTCAATGACAATTTGATTTTGAGTAGGTAGTTTTTCCATTTATTATCCATTCCTTTCATTCCTAATCTAACAGATTAGCAGGATTTTGTTTATAACTGTTTAAAATTATAGTAAATTTATCTCATTTAGCCACTCCCCTCTGGAGATTTATGACATGGCCACTTGTCAGGCATTATCGCCTCAAATGGTCAAGGAAGATCAACTCAATCAAAACAAGGAAATTAACCCACTTTTGCCAGTGGAGTATTCGATCTATCAAAGATTTGAGTCTAATGCTATCGCTTATTCACAAAAGGGGGCTATCGAGGACAATAGAGTTTGGATTAGTTATGGTGATCTTAATCTAAAAGTCGTAACTTTAGCGACATATTTGCAGGACAGGGGAGCAGTAAAAGGGGACCACATCACGATACTCCTGGATAGAAGTATCGAAATGTTTACCGCTTTATTAGCCATAATTAGAATTGGGTGTGTCTATGTTCCAATAGACCCAATTACCCCTGTAGAGCGGATAAAACACATCTTATCTGATTCTGATTCAAAATGGATCTTAGTGAGTAATCACCAGAACTATAAGTGGCGAAATGAAATATCTAATATCTATTCCAATATTACGATCAATATTAGTGAATTAGATCTGTCAAAAAAATCTATTCATGCTCAAATTAGAGATAAGTATCAGGTAAATTCAGATGATCTAGCCTATATTATCTATACCTCAGGGTCAACCGGTGTGCCAAAAGGTGTGATGGTTACGCATGGCAATCTAAACAATTATTTATTATGGGCAAGAGATTATTACAAAGTTTGCACTGAGAGTCGATTTGATTATTCCTCTTCCTTAGCATTTGATTTTTCAGTGACAACTACACTGCTTCCATTACTTGCTGGAGCCGCCATCTATCTCTGTAAAGATGAAGTTAAGTATGATCCTAAAGCTTACCTTAATTATTTACTTGCCTCTGATATTACTCATATTAAATTAACACCCACACATTTTAATCAGCTGTTGTCATGTAAAGATAAAGTTAAATTATTAAAAAAGCTAAAATGGATAATTTTAGGAGGCGAGGCTGTAAGCAAAGAAGATCTTTCACAATGGCTAGCAATTAATCCAGCGCCTGAGATAGTTAATGAATATGGCCCCACTGAGGCTACGGTTGGTACAATTACTTTTAAAGTGCTCATGGATGCTATCGACCAATATAAACGAATCCCAATAGGAAAACCTATTAGTAACACTGAGATATATATTGTTAACAATAATAATGAATTATGCCAGCCAGGTGAGAAAGGGGAGATATTACTATCTGGCGACAGCATTTCAAAAGGATATTTAAACCAAAAAAACCTTACACAGCAAAAATTCATTAAAATTAATTTCAAGAATAAAGGCACTATATTGGCCTATAGAACAGGTGACATGGGTGTCCTATTAGAAGATGGGAATATTGATTATTTGGGCCGGATCGATAATCAAATTAAAATAAATGGCCATCGAATTGACCTTGATGAAATCTCATCTCGGTTAAAGCAATATCCCGGAGTTGAGAATGCAATTGCGTTAATAGATCAAGGAAATACGTCAAAGATTGT
>CAIQCE010000354.1 GCA_903870185.1 uncultured Gammaproteobacteria bacterium | reverse complement strand
GTGTTATTCAATAAATTTTTGAAATTCATCAATAGACTGCCCGATGAATATCGATTTCGTTCAGAATTTTGGGCGATCTGGTCTAAGACTTTGGAGCATCTGGAGCAGCAATGGGAAAAAATCTTGTTGAAACATCATGGAAAAGATTTTGCAGATCGACTGGATCTAGTTCAGAAAGATTTTATCACGGAGGTCTTTAAGTTTTGGAATGATTTACAAAGCCAATTATACGCTAAGGCAGCGGTTCAAGAAGAAAGTTTAGAGCAGGTGCAGGAATGGATGGAGTCAGAGTTGTCATTAGAGGAAAGTGATCTCGAGTCTATTGAAGAGCAAGAATACAACTCAGGCCTTGAAGATAAACAATATAGGCCCGTGACCCCTGCTGATGCATTACCTGCGGTGATATTCGAGGAATATAATCCTTTAAAGCTGCTAAAAGAAGTGAGTGAAAAGAGTCGGATTCGCTTCAAAGAATTGGCCGCTTATGAGAGGCTTCAAAAAGAATTGATTCCGAAGCTCCGAAGTGTCGGTATTCGAGTGAAACCCGAAACGCCATTAAAAGCGATTATGAAAGCTTTATTGGTTCAATTGAAGCATTGTCACACTTCTACCAGCAGCGTTCGATTAGAAGATTTGAAAAAGTGTTTTAATTCCCTGATGAAAATCGCAGAGCAATGGGGGCAGTTGGATCAAATAGCAGCGGTTTCTGCTCTTTATTCACGTGAGTTGCAAACGAATGATTTGCAAAAGAATCATTCTTTCTTAACATTTTTAAATCAATTGTGGGTTCAAGTAGAACCTAGTGCTGCAGCGCAAGCTTATTTTAAATTCAAAGAAGAAAAAGAAGGGGCTGTTGTTTGGAAAGACACATTAGATCAAATCAAAAAACAACTTAAGGCTTATCAATCACATTGGGATTTGGGTAAAGATCGAAAACACAACGTAAAAATCTTAATCGATGGAATTGAGAATGGTGGGCTTGTTAAGAGAGAAAAATCAGGAAAAAGAATATCGCTCTCATTAGATCAGCCGGGAGATTTTCTGGAGGCGATTAATATTGCGCAAAATAAAGCCTTTGGCGCTGATATCAATGATGAAGATGAGACTTATATCATCAATCGTAATCTTCGAGGAGGCCGTTATCATGAGGTGCTCTCAAAAATCAAGCAGATGATTGTTGCAGCTTCTCCTCGTTCGAGTATTCCTCAAGAGGTAATGACATCCGCTGAGGCATTAAAGAATCGTTTATCTAAACTGAATTCATTTATGATGGCTAATCGTGGTGAAAATGATCGATATTCGGATTTGATGTCTGTGATTCTTGAATTTAATAGTGGATTTCAAAGTGCTTATGATGAAGCGCTTCAATCAAAATCTTCAATAGATATGATGGAGTTGGCTAAGCATTATAAAACAGAAATATTGGCCGTTTATAATCAAACTTGGTTTTTAGCTGATCATGCGACTCGGAATTACTGCAGATGGCTGCTGAAGGAATGTGACTTTTTCTTGAGTCTTCAGTCGCAGGTGCTGCCAACGACAGAAGTAGAAGTTTCAAGGCCAGTTGAGGCAAAAAGGCAGCTGCAAGATCAAGCTCAGGAAGTAGTTCATGGGAAGAAAATTGATTTGACCCTTGAGGATGATTATTTCTCCGATCAAGTGGTACCAGGGCCGGGGCGGAGAGGAGGTTCTTGATCTATCCTGTGTAGGTTAGCGCCAAGCGATAGCGCGGCCTAAGGTTCATTGCTATCTATTACGTAGGTTAGTGCCAAGCGACAGCGCGGCCTAACAAAACTGGATCCCGCGAACAAGTCGCGGGACAGCGGCTTTAGCGGGACGACGGCTTAGCGCCAAGTGATAGTGCGGCCTAACACTCATTTTCATCAGGCTAAAAAAGCGCACTCGACCTACAGCGGCGTTAATTTCCTCTGCCACTAAAACAATGTTATACTCCTCAACCCGTAACTAAGAGTTTCACTTGAATGACGGCTAATTCAGTCTATCAACAAACCAAATATTTGATCAGCGCCGCTGAGTTGAATCAATTGCCTTTCGATTCCGGCTATGAAATCGCTTTTATTGGCCGTTCCAACGCGGGCAAGTCGAGCGCATTGAATACTATCACGAATATCAAGGGGTTAGCCCGCGTAAGCAAGACGCCTGGCCGTACCCAAACCATCAATATGTTTGCTTTGGATAGTGAGCGTCGATTGGTCGATTTGCCGGGTTATGGTTATGCCAAAGTACCTTTGAATATTAAAGAGCGATGGCAGCGAACCATTGATGGCTATTTGCAAACTCGTGAGTGCTTGAAGGGATTGGTATTGATTATGGATATCCGTCACCCTCTGAAAGAAATTGATCGGGATGTGATTGCCTGGACTTTGGGCTGCGAGATTCCTATTCATATTCTGCTGACGAAGGCAGATAAATTAAAGCCAGCTCCTGCTCGCAAGGTGCTGAAGGAAGTTCAAGCAGAATTGGATCTTTATGGTGATCTCATTAGTTTGCAACTCTTTTCTTCTTTAGATCATACGGGTTTAGAAGAAGCTCAAGCGCAGTTATCTAAATGGTTTGAATTCAAATAGCATAGGGATTTTGCCGATGCAGATTCAACAAACCTATTTCAAAAATGAAGTTCATCGTTCTGCTCCCCACATTTGGGACATGGTTGCGCTCATCTTGGTTTTTGGGGTCCTGCTTTTATTGGGTTGGGGTGCCAAGTCGATGACCGGTCAATATCAATTGGGTGAGGTGATTCCTATCACTTTGGATCCTCGATATTTACCTTATTATGCGTTACGAACAGTCTTAAGAATGTTTATCGCTCTAGGGGCTTCATTGGTTTTTACATTTATTTTTGGAACGTGGGCAGCAAAAAGTAAAGAAGCTGAGAAAATTATTATCCCGATGATCGATATTATGCAATCGGTTCCCGTCTTGGGTTTTTTATCAATCAGTGTGACAAGTTTTATCGCCTTATTTCACGGCAGTATGTTGGGGCCAGAATGCGCTGCAATTTTCGCGATATTCACGGCACAAGTTTGGAATATTACGCTGAGTTTTTATCAGAGTTTAAGATCGATTCCCAAGGATTTAATAGAAGTCACGGAGATGTTTCACCTTTCCGCCTGGCAGCGCTTTTGGAAATTAGAAGTGCCTTATGCAACACCGGCTTTGGTGTGGAATTTGATGGTGTCGATGTCGAGCAGCTGGATTTTTTTGGTCGCATCTGAGGCTATTACTGTCGCTCATTATGATATTACTTTACCCGGTATTGGATCTTATATTGCATTGGCTATTACAAAGGCTGACCAAGAGGCGTTGTATTTTGTGTTTTGCATGATGTTTGTGGTGATCGCTTGTTATGACCAATTATTTTTCCGGCCTTTAATTGCTTGGATTGAAAAATTTAAAGCAGAAACCCGGCCCGATGAAGTGATTCCAGAATCATGGGTTTTGAATTTATTTCAGCGAGCACGCTGGACAAAGCAATTTTCTCGTTGGGTAGGGCGTTGGGTCGAACGCTTTGTCAATTGTGAATGGTTTCGATATCAGCCTCAAGTGAAATTCAAAAAGCCTATGAATCCGAAAGTGGGATTCGGTTTGTATATTTTATTTTGGATTTTATTTATCAGCTGTTTGATAGCCGCAATTTTAGGGGTTTTTCATTTTATTTTTGAAACAGTTCCTCTTAAAGAAACTCAGCACGTTTTGTATTTAGGTTTCATAACCGCCATTCGAATTGCTTTGATGATTATTTTGAGTTCTTTGATTTGGGTGCCGATTGGAGTTTGGATTGGACTGCATCCTCGAGCTTCGCAAAAGATTCAGCCGATCGTGCAATTTGCTGCGGCTTTTCCTGTCAATTTATTATTTCCATTTGTGGTGTATTTTATTTTGCGGCATCATTTGAATGTTAATATTTGGACTTCTCCGCTGATGATTTTAGGAGCTCAGTGGTATATCGTTTTTAATGTGATTGCAGGTACCTCAGCTATTCCGGAAAAATTTCACCAGGCTGTTGGGATGATGAAGTTGCATTCTTGGCTTTGGTGGAAGCGCTTTATGTTGCCTGCTATTTTCCCGTATTATGTAACAGGGGCAATTACGGCAGCAGGCGGTGCGTGGAATATCAGCATCATTGCTGAGGCTGTGAATTGGGGGCACACTGAGCTGAATGCCACCGGATTGGGAGCTTATATCGCTCATGTTGCAGATGTCGGTAATTTTCAAAAGTTGACGTTGGGTATTATGATGATGTCGCTTTATGTGGTAGTAATTAATAGGGTTTTCTGGCGCCCGCTTTATAATTTGGCTGTTGAGAGATTTCAACTGTAGGCCGGGCATTTAGATTTTACAGCGGGACTATATAATAATGTAGGTTAGTGCCAAGCGCAGCGCGGCCTAACAAATCAACATATTATTTTGCAAAATAATCACCCGTCGTCCCGCTAAGGCCGCTGTCCCGCGACTTGTTCGCGAGATTGTCCGCAGGATCCAGGAGAATCCAGGTGGGATGTAAATAGCCCACCTCGTCGTCCCGCGGCTTGTCCGCAGGATCCAGGAGAATCCAGGTGGGATGTAAATAGCCCACCTCGTCGTCCCGCGGCTTGTCCGCAGGATCCAGGAGAATCCAGGTGGGATGTAAATAGCCCACC
>CAIQCE010000353.1 GCA_903870185.1 uncultured Gammaproteobacteria bacterium | reverse complement strand
GGCTTTAGAACAATTGATGAAAAATCCCAATAATAAGCAAGCTCAAAAAATGCTAGATCATTATTCGGAAGATTTAGGTTATGCTTTGTTATTGAAGCGCTATACCGATAAAGTAGAAAACGCCACTCCAGCTCAAATTGAAAAAGCAGCCTGGGATACAGTGCCAAAAGTAGCTCCATTGTTCTGGAGTTTTCGAGTTATGGTGAGCTGTGGTTTATTTTTCATTGGATTATTTGCACTCGCTTTTGTTTTAAGTGTTAAACAGAAATTGCAATTAAGATGGTTTTTATGGATTGCATTTTTAAGTTTACCATTGCCATGGATCGCTTCAGAGTTTGGTTGGTTTGTGGCAGAGTACGGACGACAACCTTGGGTTATTGAGGGCATCTTGCCAACTTTTATGGGTGTATCTTCTCTCAGCAAAGTACAACTTTATACCAGCATTGCAGGGTTTGTGATTCTATATAGCCTATTAGCCTGTGTGGAATTATATTTGATGGTGAAATATGTTCGATTAGGACCTGTTAAATCCAATGAGGTGAAATAATGCTCGATTATGCAAGCTTAAGATTAATTTGGTGGTTGTTGCTCGGAATATTATTGATAGGCTTTGCCGTGATGGATGGTTTTGACATGGGTGTTGGGATTTTATTGCATCGAGTGGCGCGAACGAACAAAGAGCGCCGTGTCGTAATAAACACCATCGGACCTATTTGGGAGGGCAATCAAATATGGCTGATACTCGGTGCAGGCGCTATATTTGCCGCTTGGCCTACGCTCTATGCCGTTTCATTCTCTGGTTTTTATTTTGCGATGTTGGCTGTTTTAGCTGCTTTAATTCTGCGTCCCGTAGGGATGAAGTACCGAAGCAAAATTAATTCTCCAAAATGGCGAGCTATTTGGGATATTGGAATATTTATTGGGGGCTTTGTGCCTGCTCTGATTTTTGGTGTAGCAATAGGGAATGTTTTAGAAGGGGTTCCATTTCATTTTGATTCTAGTTTAAGAGCATTTTATACGGGTTCATTTTTAGGGTTATTGAATCCATTTGCTTTGGTCTGTGGGGTTTTAAGTGTGGCAATGTTATCCATGCATGGCGCTATGTTTCTAGCGATTAAAACAGAAGATAAAATTCAAAAAAGAGCGATTCATTACGGTAATCTTGCAGCAGCTCTTACCATTATACTATTCCTTATGGCGGGGATTTGGGCCAGTAAAGGCCTTCATGGTTATGCATTGCTGGGTGAATTAATTAAGGATGGGCCTTCCAATCCCTTATACAAAAAAGTGGTGACTATGAAAGGTGCATGGATGTTAAATTACCATATAGAACCCCAATTATTGTTAGCGCCTGTATTAGGAGTTTCAGGGGCCGCTTTATCCGTGATATTTTCTAATGTTCATTGTATGCGAGCTGCTTGGTGTATGAGTGCCTTAAGTGTGGCCAGTATTATTGCAACAGTGGGCGTTAGCATGTTTCCATTTATATTGCCCTCGTCCACGGACCCTAGCATGAGTTTAATGGTATGGGACGCCTCATCCAGCCAACTCACATTGTTTATCATGTTGATTGCAACTGCCATCTTTCTCCCGTTAATTTTAATTTACACAAGTTGGGTATACTACGTATTGCGCGGAAAGGTGACAGAATCTGTAATTGAAGAAAATTCAGATAAAATGTATTAGGAGAATTGATATGTGGTATTTTGCGTGGATTTTGGGAACTGCTTTGGCTTGCTGCTTAGCCATACTGAACGCTGTTTGGTATGAGCAGAGAGAGGCTTCAAAATAAAAAACTATATCAGGCAATCTACCTTCGTCTCAGTTTTAATGGCAGAAATTTATGCACTTGTTTGTAATGTCTTCAGTAAGCTCCCCTTGCCCACAATAGGGCATATGTTAGCTCTGATATCAGAAGAGAAAAAATGAGGGCCTGATGAAGTCACAGTTCTTTCGGTTTTGATAGTATTTGATATTGAATAACCTCCGTTATGATTACTGAGTGCATGATCAGAAGGGCTCATAACAGGCTTAGGATTTTTTAAAGCGCTCAATTCAATATCTTTAAAAT
>CAIQCE010000352.1 GCA_903870185.1 uncultured Gammaproteobacteria bacterium | reverse complement strand
ACTTTACAACTGACTAACGTCCCCTATGACTTTCTGAACATATTTCATTTGTAAGATTGCTATTGAAAACTATAAATCTTAATATACATCATTATTTTTTGTATCTGCAGCCAATGAATTTTAAATTTTAATAAAGTTAGAAATATAAGGATAATTATAAATGCCAATTACCATCATCAAAGACATAGACGCTCTAGAAAAATCTGATGATATCAGCGATAAAAGGGAATTACACCTTGAGCGCCTCGAAACAGTTCCTCTGAAAGTTGAATATCAAGATCCATTGGCATGGAATATCTTTAATAAAATGCCTCGCCATATTTTACCCCCCCTACCTTTAGGCTATCAATGGGCTCGCGTTAATAGCAAATATTCCGTCATTCGTGAAGAAGAAGCTAAAAGCCATGAGCTTTTGTTAGTATTGTATGGACCTAATAAAGAAAAAGTTCCACGTATCAACTTAATTTTTCAGGTGGATGGGGTCACGACCTATAGCTTTGCTCATACTAGTAGTAGGAAGGGGCCTGGCCCAAAAGATGAGCCTCCGATGTCTTGCTCAAATTATGCTGTTCCAGGTTATAATTACTCCGCCCATGGTTATAAAAGTCATGTTCGTGGTCATTTGGTTGATCGTAAAGATACGATTACAGAAGGACCTGAGAAATCTTGGTCAACTAATGATCCTCGCAATTATGTTCCTGAACCTCCTGACTATGGATGGGGCCTCGGCTTTAGACGTTTAAAAGTTAAAGAATTGCGTGCGAGCAAAGGGGAAGGAGCCTATGCTCAGTTTAATATTTACCCCAGAAAACCCTTGCTGACTAAGGATAAGACTCCTGTTCCTGAGGATGTCTATTTTTATCCCTATAGTTTAGGCACAGATTATAACTATATTCTCGAAAAAAATGTTTTTAGTGTTGAATGGAATGAAAGCTTCAAACGTCCTGAAAAGACAACCGTTTTGGGACATGCCGCCGCTACTTTTGTAACAAGTTCAGCAGCCTCCCCTGTTGTTAAAATTTATGATGCTGCAGCCTCAGACCGAGCATTACGCGCGGACCTACGAGCATGTAGAACACAAATTGACAAAATTGCTTCCCGTGAAATAGTTTCACGCTTTCCAGCTAAAGACGGTCTCTACGCACATCAAACTGCCGCAGCTGGAGAATTTGAACGTATAGACAGTCGATTTTCTGCTGGTTTATTTGCAAGTAACAATAAAAATTCTCAACATGCGAAATTTCATTTTCGTGGGGCACTCAGTTATGGAGAGGGATTGGTTGAGTTTGATGCGGAAAGCGCACCATTCGATGATACGACTATAATGGCTGGAAATCAGTTTTTCAAAGCAATAGCTAAAATGGATGGAGATGATATTAGGGCTTCAGTAGGTGGACTCGATCTTGAAGATTTGAAAGATCGATTTAGAAGAATAGTTTAAACACGTGCCACTATCGCTTAATAACCGATAAATTTAGTTGATGGTTTTTAAGCATTCAAGAGGAGCCTTATTTTGAATAACGAAATTACCCAATGGGCCTTCGAAACACTTTCATCTCATGGGTATACACTAAATTGATGGCGGATGGGTTATCAGAGATCGAAATTAATGAGCTAGAGATGCTACCCCCAAAGATCTCCAATTTATGTAAAAAATTATCCGGCTACTCCATCAAACAAACAATTGTCCAGCCCGACTTTCATGACAATAACCTGCTTATAAATGATAAAACAAAAACCATCTCGTTCATTGATTTAGGTGAAATAGTAATTTCTCATCCGTTTTTTTCATTACTAAATTGTTTGCAACAGGTAAAAAAACACCATGCGTTATCAGATGGAGATGATGCATATCTGCAGCTTATAGATGCCTGTTTTAAAAATTATATGAATGTTGAATCTAAAAAACATTTATTAGATGCTTTTGAGGCTGCAAAAATAGTATGGATTGTCTATGGAGCATTGGCCACTGATAGATTGATGAACGCATGTGGAGGAACGAAAGTTATGTCATTTCAACCTGGAAAACTCAGAGATTCATTGAAAGAATTAATGAATGCATGGCAATGTAGGGGACATTAGTAAGTTGTATAGTTATCGTTGTGCTAACATTACAACTTACTAACGCGCCTCTATGAAACCCCAAGCACTCAAGCCAGGGATTTGATATTATCTTTACGCATCATTTCTCATAAGCCAATCTCTAGATGCTTGATTGATT
>CAIQCE010000351.1 GCA_903870185.1 uncultured Gammaproteobacteria bacterium | reverse complement strand
CCCAGGTAATTTTTTTCATCGCCATATAAAGCACTGATATTTCGCAGAGCTAATTCTGGAATATCGATCAATTCTAATTTAAACCGACTAATCTTAATTATATCGGCAATTTCTTGCAAATACTGTTGGCGCGCGACGCAGGCATAAATTTCTTTTTTCTCACTGAGTGTATAAGATGGAACTTCAAAATAGTTAACAACAACTTCCAAAGGTGAAAAACTAATGTGTTTTTTAAGTTGCCAACGTAAGGCTTCTGCTACTTCATTATCCGGAACAGTCGGTTTTTCTAAACGAACTAGCTGATAATTTTCAGGACTTAGAACCCAGCTACAAGGTACATTAGCTAAGTCATACTGTTGCAATAGAACTTCTAAAGCCTCACGCAAAGAAATTAAACTGGTGTAGGGCTTTTCGTCCAAGACACAGAGTTTAGGTAATAGCTGACCCTTCCCGATAATCAAATAACTTAGAATGATTTTTTTAGGTAAAATATACAGGCAGCAGAGACCCGGACGACGCACCTCAACTTTATTTAAAAAAGCCAATTTCACTATGGTGCCCTCCGTGCTTCCTATGTGATCCCTATGCCGACAAAATTGGCTGTAGTTGAATGCAATCCATTGAGGGTACAGGTTACACTTACCCCTGAGGCAATAGCAAGCGAATCGATGCTGTATCCCGCCGGTAATCCACTAGGCAACATCGAAGAGAAATCTGTGCAATCACTCGCTGCGCTTCCTTGGCTAGAATTAGCTGTCCGTGACGTATAATTCTGTGTACTGACAGAAGTCAGACTAGCTGCAATGGCATTCGCTGCTGCCTGAGATGAATTCCCCGTCAAATCTATAAATCGTGGTAGAGCCACAACGGCTAATATACCCATCAAGGCCATCACTACAATAAGTTCAATTAAGGTGAATCCCAATGATCTAAAGTGAATCTGCATAATAGGCCTTCCTTGTAATCTATAATCTAGAAATGTAAAGTAAGCTTGATAAAAAATAAAGAGCTATAGTGCAACGCGGCCTATGTGATAGATAGTTAGGGCGATTACCGAAACTATATAATATGTAGGTTAGCGCCAAGCGATAGCGCGGCCTAACAAGCCCATTCTTTTAGTGCAAACTGCCAAAATAACCCATTTATAGAGATGCCCTGAAGTTTGGCTTAAATATCATGACAAATAAAATCCTCAACCACAAAAAACAGCATGCCTTCACTCTGGTTGAATTCATTGTCGTTATTATCACTGTTAGCCTCATTGCCCTATTCGCAAGCTCACGCTGGATAGGAAACAGTCCCAATTTATATGCACAAACTCAACAACTACTCAGTGATATTCGCTATACGCAGAACTTAGCCATGACTCAGGGTGTTAACTATTATCTTGAATTAACGACCCCTAATAGTTATAGCATCATAGATGAGAATGGCAATACAATACCCAGTCCTTCAACAGGGGCAAATAGTGTTAGTTTTAATTCCAACATTAGCTATGGTTCTATCACTCAGCTACCTCATTCTTTGATTGGTTTTGATGGGTTGGGCATCCCTTATACGAGTTCGGACTTTACCACCACTTTAAACACTACGGCGACTATTGAATTAACCAGCAATGGCCAAAATCATACGATTTCAATTACTCCCGGCACGGGTTGGGCAGCCATGCAATGAAGACGAAAATAAAGGGATTTACGCTCATTGAGCTCATTGTGTTTATTCTCGTCATTGGAATTGCTGCCACCGCCATTTTTGCTTCTTTTTCCACCGCTTTGCGTCAAGCCCCCAATGCAAGCAATCAAGAGATAGCAAATCAATTAGCTCAAGGACGCATGGATATTATTTTAGGACAAAAAGCGCTGGTAGGATTTACTAGCTTCAGCGACCCTTGCCCTGGTGCCTCTATTTGTAGTGCTAATCTTAGTGTAAATAATTACTCCGTGAATTCCATTATCAGTTCCACTACCCTCAATGGAGATTCTAATTATAAAATTATTACAGTGACGGCTTCAGGCCCGAATAATACCCAAGCCATATTGACCACCTTGGTAGCGCCTTAATGAAGAAAAAATCGGGTTTTACTCTGATCGAAATGATCGTGGTGATGGCTATAAGTGCTATCTTGCTCGCAATCGCCGCGCCACTTTTAAGCAATGCAATCAGTGCATTTTTTGGTGCCGCTCAACTCAACGATGCCGCTTGGCAATCACGGCTTGCTATGGAAAGAATGTCTCACGACATACGAGGTATCCCTGCGAGTTTAAGCATTAGCATTGCGAACTCCAACGAACTGAGCTATGTAGATTCCCATGGAAATTCCGTCGATTACACGGTGAGTGGAAATTTACTTACTCTAAATGGCAATACCTTGGCCAATGGAGTCCAATCACTAAACTTCAACTACTATGATGTGAATGGAAATAGCACCAGCACCATCGCCAATATGGTTTATATCGGCATCATTTTAAACATTGTTGAAAATAGTACGAATCAAACTGTAGAAACAGTGGTGGCACCCAGGAATTTACTCATATGAAAATCAAAAAACTAAAAGCTGAGCGCGGTTTTATTATGATTGTAGCGATGGCATTGATTCTTATTTTTGGTTTTTTAGGTTTAATCGCCGTTTATTTATTTAACAATAGTGCGCTCAGCACCAATAATAATTTACTCGCTACTCAAGCTTTGTATGTCGCGGAATCGGGTTTGCAATATTCGAATTACAACCTCAATCTATTTAATCAAATCAGCTGTAATGGAATTAATGGGGATGCTAATTACACCAATGCCTCATATAGTGGCGCAGCGGGAAATTTTAGCATCACAGCTTTTTCAACTTCACCCTGGTATATAACTCTCGCAAGTAATATCAATGGGACAGATACTACAATTCCTTTATCAATCGGAATTTTTCCTTTTGGACGAATTATGATTGATCGAGAATTCATCGATTTTTCAGCGACAAGTGGGAGTAATTTAATTAATGTGACACGTGGCGCAGATGGCACCACGCCGACAGCACATACCTCCGGAACGCCTGTTGGTCAATACGACTGTATATTTTTTTCCGAGTCTGGAATTCCCAATTTAAGCTCCTCAAAAGGCAAGACTACGCTGGGCTCTGCGGTACAACGCACCATAGCTATTGCAGTAGGCACACCGACTACTTCGTTACCCAATCAGCTCCCAGCATTTTTCTGGAATGCTTCTACCAATGAACTAAATTGGTCAGAAAATCTATTTGAGTTTGATGGTTCAAACCCAACATTAACTGGTATAGAGACTATCTCCTATGCGGATATATGGGCAGTAGGCAATACTCCACTCACTAATTCAATCATTGAGCACTCAAATGATGGTATTAATTGGAATTCCGTGAGTAATAGCATTACTGAGACTCTCAATAGCATTAGTTGTACCGCTAGTAATAATTGTTGGGTGGTGGGAGATAATACAACTTTTGCAGAGTGGGACGGTTCTGCTTGGAATGCAGCCAGTGTGAGCGTTGCCAATACTAATTATCAAGATGTGGAATGTCTCAACAGCAATAATTGTTGGGCAGTGGGTGGCAATGCCACTATCGTCAATTGGGATGGAACCAGTTGGTCAAATAGCACCACAGGTTCCAATGCCAATACCTTAAACAGTGTCAGTTGTGTAGACAGTAATAATTGTTGGGCGGTGGGTGATTCCCAAAGTTTTTGGCAATGGAACGGCAGTACTTGGTCTAATGTGAATGTCAGCACTGTACCCGCCATTAACTACAATGGGGTTTTTTGCAATGCTGCCAATGATTGTTGGGCAGCGGGAGATGCGAGTGGCGGCAGCAGTGTGCTCGTGCATTGGGACGGTACTAGTTGGACTCAAGCAAGCTCCACACCGACCGCTAATAATTTAAATGCAGTGGCCTGTCGTGTTACTGACGATTGTTGGGCAGTAGGGACCAATGCGACCACTTTACATTGGGATGGAAGTAGTTGGACCCAATTCAGCAATCCTGGCGCCACAGAATCTTTAAATGCTGTAGCGATGATTGGTCCCCATAACAATCCCCAATCGGGATGGATGGAATATTAACTCTTAAAAAGAAGGAAAACACGATGAAATTGGAAGAATTACTTTTAGAAAGTTGCCGACAAAAAGCTTCTGATTTACATCTCTCCGCAGGCATGCCCCCTTTGTTACGTGTCGATGGTCAATTACGCAATATTGAAAGTCTGGGAATCTTAGATCAAGCTCAAGTTCTGGAATTACTACACAGTTGCATGAGTGAGAGACACATCAAACAATTTGATCAAGAACTGGAAGTCGATTTTGCTTTGGACATAGAGAATACTGGACGTTTTCGAGTTAATGCTTATCACCAGCTACGAGGTGCTGCTGTGACGTTTAGAACGATTCCCTTTGTCGTTCCTACTCTTGAAGAATTACGTTTGCCTTCCATATTTAAAGAGTTCACTCAGTTAAACCGTGGATTAGTACTGATCACAGGACCCACAGGCTCCGGTAAAAGTACCACAGTGGCAGCCATGATTGATGCAATCAATCATGAACAACGAGCTCATATTATTACTATTGAAGATCCTATTGAATTTGTACATCAAAGCAATCAATCTCTGATTGATCAACGTGAAGTAGGGCGTGATACACATAGCTTTGCAAATGCGTTACGCGCCGCTTTACGAGAAGCACCCGATATTATTTTTGTGGGAGAAATGCGAGACTTAGAAACTATCCGCTTGGCTTTAACCGCTGCAGAAACAGGTCATTTAGTAATTGCTACTTTACATACTTCCTCGGCACCCAAGACCATCAACCGAATCATCGATGTTTTCCCGGGT
>CAIQCE010000350.1 GCA_903870185.1 uncultured Gammaproteobacteria bacterium | reverse complement strand
GCCAAGCGCTAGCGCGGCCTAACGTTATCTTGTCGTTGGCCCGCGCTGCGCTTGGGACCAACCTACAAAGCAGCCCGGCCTACGCGATATATATTTTGGCGATAATATTACTACTCCACCGTTACCGACTTTGCTAAATTTCTAGGTTGATCGACATCGGTGCCTTTGAGAACCGCGACGTGGTAGGAAAGCAATTGCAGCGGGATGTTATAAAGCAAAGGGCTGAGAATAGGGCTTGAGATAGGCATATTGATGATGGAAACGCCTTCGCTGTCTTGCCAATTTAAATTTTCATCGGCGAATACGTAAAGCTGTCCGCCACGAGCTTGTACTTCTTGAATATTAGAAGCGAGCTTTGCACTAAGTTCATCATTATCCGCTAAAACCACCACAGGCATGCCTTTATCGACAAGGGCGAGTGGTCCATGTTTCAGTTCCCCAGCGGGATAGGCTTCGGAATGCACATAAGAAATTTCTTTAAGCTTGAGTGCACCTTCTAGGGCAATCGGAAATTGTATGCCACGTCCTAAAAACAAGGCACTTTGCTTATTGATGAAATTTTGTGCAATTAGCTTAATGGTTTCATCGAGCTGCAATGCCTTTTGAACAAGGCTGGGAATATGTTTCAGCTCTTTTACAATCTTAGCTTCAATTTTTGGATCTAAGCCCTGAAATTTTCCAATGGCAGTCGCCAGTAGCATCAGGGCAATCAGTTGATTGCTAAAAGTTTTAGTCGCTGCGACACCAATTTCTACACCAGCGCGGATCATAAAGGCTAAATCGGCTTCTCGAACTAAAGAGCTTTCAGGGGCATTACAAACAGCAAGGGTTGACTCATAACCATCTGCTTGAGCTTGGCGTAAAGCGGCGAGAGTATCAGCTGTTTCTCCCGATTGAGAGAGCGCCACGAATAAGCAGTCTGGTTCTACGACTTTTTTGCGATAACGATTTTCACTCGCGACTTCGACTTGGCATGGAATTCCCATGATGGATTCAAACCAATGACGTGCTACCAATCCAGCATGATAGCTGGTGCCACAGGCCACGATAAAAACTCGTTTGATCTTAGGGAATACCGTTTCTGCCTTGTGACCAAAATTTTGAGCGATGATATGGTCGTGATTGAGATATCCGCTCATTACATCGCTTAGCGCTTGAGGTTGTTCAAAAATTTCTTTTAGCATGTAGTGTCTGAATTCACCTTTACTAACTTGATCGAGGCTGGCTTCGGAAACATGCACTTTGCGTTGTACAGGCAGTCCCTTATCATCAAAAATTTGAATGGATTGGGTTTCTAGAATAGCGAGATCACCCTCCTCAAGATAAATAAATTCCTGCGTGACAGGCAGTAATGCCATAGGATCGGAGGCAATAAAATTTTCACCGATGCCGACGCCAATGACTAAAGGGCTGCCACTACGCACGGCATATAAGCGCTCAGGTTCAGATACATTGATGATGCCAAGACTATAGGCGCCTTCTAGAGCTTTAACTGATTCTTGAATGGCTTTTTGTAAATTAGAATGCAATTTAAGATTTTGATGGATTAAGTGGACGACCACTTCGGTATCTGTTTCTGATTCAAATCGATATCCATCTTGGGTGAGCTTTTTTCGAAGCTCATGGTGGTTTTCGATGATTCCATTGTGCACGATGGCAATTTCATCATTGGAGAAATGGGGGTGTGCGTTGGCGGTAGAGGGTTGTCCATGAGTCGCCCAACGAGTATGTGCGATTCCTAGATTGCCTGCAATCGGTTGTTTTTCCAGTGTTTCTACAAGGCGAGCGACTTTACCTAGAACTCTTGCTCGTTGAATTTCCGATTTATGCGGATCAATGATAGCAAGACCCGCGGAGTCATAGCCTCGGTATTCTAAACGTTGTAATCCAGCAAGCAGTATTCCCGCAATATCCCTTTGAGCCACTGCTCCAACTATTCCACACATGGCGCATCCTTTGCAATTATCGACAAATAAAAATATCACTTTAAATTGAAAAGATCAAAGTACAATCCAAACTGCAATCCGGTGTTTTCCCTGCCTTGCCATTCAGCACTTAAAAGGTTTATGATGACCAGCATCGTCGCAATGTCTTAAGAGATGAGCCCTGTATTAATTTTTTGGAATTCAAGATGCTATCACGCCAAATTCTAGCCAATGCCATTCGGGTGCTTTCAATGGATGCGGTTCAGAAGGCCAATTCAGGTCACCCAGGAATGCCGATGGGTATGGCTGATATTGCTGAAGTCCTCTGGCAAGATTTTTTACTCCATAACCCTAAAAACCCAGAGTGGTTTAATCGCGATCGATTTATGATTTCCAATGGTCATGGGGCGATGTTGCATTATTCCTTATTGTATCTCTGTGGTTATGACCTCAGCCTGGATGATTTGAAGCAGTTTCGTCAATTAAATTCTAAAACACCGGGTCATCCAGAATATGGTCATACACCCGGGATCGAAACAACGACCGGCCCTTTAGGTCAAGGCCTTGCAAACGCAGTCGGCATGGCCTTGGCTGAAAAACTATTGGCTGAAACCTTTAACCGGCCTCAATTTAATGTGGTCGATCATCATACTTATGTGTTTGTAGGTGATGGTTGTTTGATGGAAGGGATTTCTCATGAGGCCTGTTCTTTTGCCGGTACATTAGGTCTCGGTAAATTAATCGTCTTGTGGGATGACAATGGGATTTCCATTGATGGGGAAGTGAAAGATTGGTTTACAGATGATACCGCCCAGCGATTTAAGGCCTATCACTGGCAGGTGATTGAAGGAGTCGACGGGCATAATGCAGAATCGGTGAAGGCTGCTATTGTTGAGGCACGAGCCAATATAGATCAACCCACTTTGATTTGTTGCCGCACTCAAATTGGATTTGGATCGCCTAACATGGTCGGCACCAGCGCTGTTCATGGGGCGCCCCTTGGGGCAGATGAAGTGGCTTTGGTGCGAAAGGCTTTAAATTGGCCAGAGGCAGAGTCTTTTGTCATTCCTGCTGAAATCTTGAAAGCTTGGGATGCGACGGCGCGAGGTGAGGAACGAGAAGCCCAATGGGATACTTTATTCAAAGCCTATCAATCCCAATATCCTGAGTTAGCAGCTGAATTTCTTCGGCGCCAATCTAATACATTGCCAGCTGATTTTAATGAAAAAGTGCAAGAATGGATGCTGGAATTTCAAAGCAATACTAAAGCCGTTGCGACTCGAAAATCTTCACAACTCTGCATCAATAAGTTTGGGCCTATATTGCCGGAATTTTTAGGGGGTTCGGCTGATTTGACGCCTTCGAATCTGACGGATTGGTCTGGCTC
>CAIQCE010000349.1 GCA_903870185.1 uncultured Gammaproteobacteria bacterium | reverse complement strand
CCCAAAGCACATTTCCATGGCGCTATACACCTAGCCATCGCCGCTTTAGAAGCAGAACAAAAGAAATGCTTGCTAGCAGCTAAAAAAAATAGATTAACTTTCATGGATAGCAGAAGCAAAAAGTTATCCGATCGACTCTTAAAAAATTATCGGGAAAATAGATTTCAATTGGGTGAAACAAAATTTACTGATTTCAAGCCTTCTGAATTGGATCTAGAAGGCATTCCTGATAGACAAAAATTAGCTGCCTCTCATTCCGATCATATTGCCATTCCAACCACCTTGACGGAAGCAAGTGATATCAATGATTACAAGAAAATCATTCTTTACATTGAAAATTTTGCGGGGAAAGGCTCCCCCATGGCAAAAATTTTAATGACGAATATTCTGCGTGAATTTACAGGGCCCTCTATATTAGAAGCAAAAACTAATCTGGAGGAAAAAATGAACTTGGGAAGGCCAGAAAAGGAAATCATCAGAAATGATAGAGCCCTTTTCACCAGAGCCGAAGATGGAAGCTTTAGATGCAAAACCCAAGCTGATATTAAAGCGATACTTTTTATTCAACCGCCTTTACAAGCAGGAGCTCCTTCTGTTCCTAATTGGTTTCGAGTTGAATCCAATGAAAAGGCATCAAAAAAAGTGACAAAAATAATTGCTGAAGCGGCTGATTTTGAAACAAAGCCACAGACAGAAGTAGATCAAATCAACCCCATTGCACACGTGAAATCTGAAATCAAATTTGACCCGGATGGGAAGTCCCAATTACTAAGTTTCTCTTCGAAAGATTACACTGGAACCCTTGCTGAACACCACGAAGCCCCTACGCCGCCAGCTCCTGCCAGAGCAGCCACTTCATCCGTTCAAGCAGACGCAGCCGATGTGACCCAAACTTCAGAGGCTGCCCAGGCTGGCCCCAAAATGAGCTGATAAGGTGCCTGGTACATAACTGATACCGAGTCTATATGTTGATTCGTTAGCCCGCGCTAGCGCTTGGGACTAACCTACACGATAAATAGCATGGAGTTATCCACCCCCCTGCATGCTCTTGTTAGCCCGCGCTTGATGTGGGATCCAGGAATGCTTATTGCTCAGCCAGCGAGTGATTTTCCCATTTTTTTCAAAATTTAAGCTATTATTAAGATTCAGCGAGTATAATCAAAATTATGTTGAATTAGGGGTGAACCAATGTCCGGGGAATTAATGAACAGACTCAATGAAATTAAAAATCAGTACAAAGCCGTATTAGCTGAAGGCCCTGAGTTTCAGAAAAAAAAAGAAGCCATTGATGAATTGCTCAATGTCGATATTGGCTCTGATGTTGGCAATGAAGTACGTATTCAAGCTATCGATGACAGAATAAAACTTCTAAAGAAAATCAAATTTTTTGGCTCAACGACAGAAGCTATTCAAAAATTAGAAGCTTATAAAACAGCTAACAAGGACCCTAATGTTCTGAAACCAAGCGCTTTAAGCATTGTCATCAACAGTATTATTCGATTCTTTAAAAGCTTTACTCAGACTGGAAAGGCTGGGACTCACTTCCATGGTGCATTAAATCTTGCAGTTGCTGCTTTACAAGAAGAAAAAAACAACCTGCAAAGAAATTTCAAAATTTTTTATTCTGCTGAGCAAATTAAGGCCGCTGAAACTAGAACCACTGGACCAAGCAAAGATGGCAGCATTCGTCTACCATTCATATACGAGGCCAATCGACCTAACTCAGTCGACCCCAGTCGACTTTTAAAAGCTTATCGTGAAAATCATATGCAATTAGGAGATATATCCTTTTCTGAATTTAATCCTACCCGTGCTGAATTGGCAAAGATGG
>CAIQCE010000348.1 GCA_903870185.1 uncultured Gammaproteobacteria bacterium | reverse complement strand
GAAGGCTGAGGATATAACTGCAAAACCGCCTGAAATCAGGATTTGTAGTAGGGGCATTTGGAAGAATATTCCCGCTAAGGCCGCCATAAATAAAACCATGCTGGCGACTGCAATAATCCCACCCAAATAATCAAAGTTTTTCTGAGTAATTAAGGCATAGCCTGAAAGACCAAGGAAAATCAGTCCAGTACCACCCAGAGCCGTGCTGATAAGTTCAGTACCATTGGCAAAGTTATGCATGAAAAGATTTAAAATAGGGCCTAGGGTATAACCCATAAAGCCTGTGTAAGCAAAAATGGCAAGGACTCCCCAGGGGCTATTTCGTAGAGAAATAGTAAGAAAGTAAAAGCCAAACATCCCAATCATCATTACCAGTAAATTAGGATTGGCTTGGGTGATTGTAGCGAAAGCCGCACAAATTGCGCTGAATAATAAGGTAAGGCTTAAAAGGAAATAGGTTTTACGTAGGACTTGGTTGGTGACTAAGCTGGATTCACTCGATCGGGTTATGACACTAAAGTTTGATTTCATCTCTATTCCCTCTAAATTTAATATAATTTAAGCAAAATTTTTATTCCGGATTGATTATAACTCCAAACTAGTAAATAATTCTAACCTTTATAGCTGGATGAGGCTATAATGCTTCTTTCTTCTTTTAGGAAGAAATTTAGGGAAGGAGTTTTACCAAAACAATGTACAGTAGCGATTCTTCGTTTACTGTTGGACTTGGGAAAGATATTGAGGAGAGATGGCAGAGCGGTTGAATGCGGCGGTCTTGAAAACCGTTGAGGGGGTGACCCCTCCCAGGGTTCGAATCCCTGTCTCTCCGCCAATTATCGAATAGATAAGGGGTAAAAAATGATAGATGTATTGTTGGTTGACGACCACGATTTGGTACGTACCGGCATTAAAAGAATGTTGGCCGATATTTCAGGGATTAGAGTAGTTGGCGAAGCGAATTCCGGTGAGGAAGCTGTAAAGCTAGGCCGTGAATTAAAACCTCAAGTGGTGTTGATGGATGTTAAAATGCCAGGAATAGGTGGTTTTGAAGCTACACGTAAATTAATTCGTTTAGACCCTGATATTAAAGTATTAGTTGTCAGTACTTGTGATAATGACGTTTATCCATCGCGATTACTTCAAGTTGGTGCTTCAGGTTATTTGACCAAGGGCGCTAGTATGGACGAAATGGTTCATGCCATCCGTATGGTTCATTCAGGCCAGCGTTATATCAGTCCCGATATTGCTAATAAATTGGCTTTCCGTCATGTCACTGATAAGGAAGAGTCTCCTTTCGATAATCTTTCGGAGAGAGAGCTTCAAGTGATGATTATGATCACTAAGGGCATGAAGGTTCAGGAAATTGCTGAAAAACTGCATCTTAGTCCTAAAACTGTGAATAGTTATCGTTATCGGATTTTCGAAAAAATGCGAATCAAGAATGATGTGGAGCTTACTTTGCTTGCCATCCGTCATGGTTTGATTGAGTCCGAAGAGGCGCAAATGCATAATTAATGCATTTGAAGCTATTTTTGTAGGTTAGTGCCAAGCATGCTCTGCATGCGTGGCCTAACAAAATAAGATATTCATTTGTTCGCGTACCCCTTAATCAATTTATTGGATGTTGGCCCGCGCTTCGCTTAGGTCCAACCTACATTAAGACACCATGAGCACCTATCTCACTTCAGATCCTAAATCTTTGTTGAAATCTATGCCTGCACAGCCAGGCGTTTACCGGATGCTGTCTGATTCCGGGGAAATTCTTTATATCGGTAAGGCTCGTAATCTTCGAAAACGAGTGTCGAGTTATTTTCGTCAGCAACCTAAAGGAACCAAGGTTAATGCACTGATGGAAAAGACTGTTTCGATGGAAATTGTTCTGACTCAAACTGACAATGAAGCTTTGCTTTTAGAAGCTAATTTGATTAAGCAGCACAAGCCTCGTTATAATATTTTGCTTCGAGATGATAAGTCCTATCCTTATATTTTTTTAGGGACGGCGCATCAATTTCCACGATTGGATTTTCATCGAGGCGCTAAAGTAGAGGCAGGGCGATATTTTGGTCCTTACCCCAGCGCAGGTGTGGTTCGAGAAACACTAAATTTGATTCAACGATTATTTAAATTACGTTCATGTGAAAATAGTATTTACGCCCATCGTTCTCGCCCTTGTCTAGAATATCAAATTGGTCGTTGTACCGCCCCTTGTGTAGGCTTGGTATCAGAACAAGAATATGCTGAGCAGGTACAATCGGCGATTTTATTTTTAGAGGGGAAAAATCGTCAAATCATCCATGAATTAGCTGATAAAATGGAATTGGCATCTGCAAAATTTCAATATGAAGTAGCGGCTCATTACCGTGATCAAATCGCACAACTTCGTCAAATTCAAGCTCAACAATATATT
>CAIQCE010000347.1 GCA_903870185.1 uncultured Gammaproteobacteria bacterium | reverse complement strand
GTAAATAGCCCACCCCGTCGTCCCGCGGCTTGTCCGCAGGATCCAGGAGAATCCAGGTGGGATGTAAATAGCCCACCCCGTCGTCCCGCGGCTTGTCCGCAGGATCCAGGAGAATCCAGGTGGGATGTAAATAGCCCACCCCGTCGTCCCGCGGCTTGTCCGCGGGATCCAGGAGAATCCAAATGGGATTCAAAAAAGAACGAGATTAAACAATAATTTTGAGGCTTTATGAACGATAAAAATCCAATTATAGAAATCAAAGAAATTCGCAAAGCTTTTAAGCGGGCGGGGTCTCAAGAATTATTGGTGCTCGATCATACCAATTTTAATATCTATGAAGGCGAGGTTGTAGCGTTGCTTGGGAAATCAGGCTCGGGTAAGTCGACTTTGTTGCGGATCATTTCGGGTTTAATTAAGCCCACAGCTGGAGAAGTTCGATATCGGGATCAAGTAATTTATAGTCCTATTTTTGGATTGAGCATGGTGTTTCAGCAGTTCGCATTATTACCCTGGCTCACCGTTTTAGAAAATGTGGAATTAGGATTAGAGGCTCGCGGAGTTCCGAGATTGGAGCGAAGAAAGCGAGCGTTGGAAGCGATCGATATTGTGGGCTTGGATGGATTTGAATCAGCCTATCCTAAAGAATTATCAGGAGGGATGGCGCAGCGAGTCGGTTTTGCTCGTGCATTAGTCGTCGATCCTGAGGTATTGTTAATGGATGAGCCATTTTCCGCTCTAGATGTTTTAACAGCGGAAAACTTAAGGGGCGATTTAATCGATATTTGGCAGTCCAATAAAACTAATATTAAAAGCGTGCTATTGGTAACTCATAATATCGAAGAGGCTATTTTTATGGCGGATCGTATTTTGATTTTTGCCACCAATCCTGGATTTATCTGTGCTGAAATCAAAGTAGATTTGTCTCGACCTCGTAATAATCAGGACCCTGAATTCAAATCATTGGTGGATGAGATTTATGGTTTTATGACGATGCCAAATGAAGAGCGTTCTCCTACGGCGGGTGTTCGCTTCAAAACAATCACTATCGGATATCGATTACCTGATGCCCATATTTCTGAATTAATGGGCTTTGTGGAAAATTTAGCGGCACCAGACCAAGAGGGTCGTTGTTCTTTGCCTGAGTTGGCTGAAGATTTTCATCTTAATGTGGATGATTTATTCCCAGTAATGGAAGCCTTGGATATTTTAAGATTTGCTTATGTTTCTCAAGGTAAAGTAGAGCTGACGCCGAATGGCCGACGTTTGGCTGATGCCGATATTTTAGAGCGTAAAAAATTATTTGCAGAGCATCTCAATAATTTTGTGCCTTTTGTCAGGCATATTCAACGTGTATTGGATGAGCGGCCAGGACATACAGCTTCTGAGGATCGCTTCTTGCGGGAATTAGAGGATTATTTGACCGGGCAGGCGGCGCTTGAGGTGTTGAAGATTGCCATCGATTGGGGGCGTTATGCTGAGTTGTTCGCTTACGATTTTAATACGGGCATGCTGAGTTTGGAGAATCCAGAGTAGTTGAGCCTGATCCATCAAGACTATCAAATCATGTGGGGTGGGCAAAACGAAGTGTTCCCAATCCCTGTCATAACTTTCGTTTTCTTCTCACCCCTAGTCCTGCCTTCCTGGCAGGCCGTCTAATCCCATTCTTTTTTGAATCTCAGATGAATCCCGCAAGCAAGCCTTTGGTCGAGATGGGTCTGAAAAAATTATTTACATTTGCATAAACAGTGACTATCCTCTCGACTGTTTGGTCTGTTAGTCTGTTTTTTAATTTAATTAAGGATGTTGATTATGAGTCGAAGAACTTCTGGGGACGCTAGCCATCCTCCGTCTGACCGTGTATCTAGTTCCGCTGCACCTAGTTCCGCTGCACCTAGTTCCGCTGCACCTAGTTCTTCGCCTATAGCTAAAAGAACCACACCCATCGTAATTGCTTGTGTGGCAAATAAAGGCGGGGTAGGGAAGACTACGGCTACTCTCAATATTGGGTATCTTTTATCGCAAGAATTAGGTATGCGCGTTATGTTGGTTGATTGTGACTTTCAAGCAAGCTTAACGGGCTTAATAGAAGGTGAAAGTTTTACTACTAATACTTCTGCTTTTTGGGAAAAACATGCTAAATCAGGTAAGAGAGTTAATATAGCTCAGGTGTTCGGTGAAGCACTTTCTCGACCGCCCCGTCAATTTACAGATGATGGTGCTGAAGCTAAGGAAGTTTTGTTGACTCAAGTGCAGGATTATGAGAATTTTTATTATATCCCTGGTCACAGGACCATTTATAAAATGGACCATGATGTTGAGATGGGTTTTGGGGCGGAACGCTATACAATGAACCTTCCTGGGACTGTTACGAATATGTTTCGTGAAATTGGTAGGCGAAATGATATACAGGTTATTTTAGTCGATCTTAGCCCTAGCCCCAGCGGTGTTAACAAAGCGGTGCTTTGGGGTGCTGATTATTTTTGCACACCCTACTTTCCAGAGGATCTTTCTTTTAATGCATTACATATCCTAGGTGATGTTTTACAAGAGGGTGTTGAAATGCGGGATGAGCCTAGGCTTGCTCTATCATCACTTAAGGGTATGGGTAAAATTGCTTGCTCTCCTAAATTTTTGGGAGCATTTCCACAAAATGTAGATATCACACTTCCGCCTGGATTTTTTCAACAGCATGGGATGAAAAAACCAGATCCACTTCATACGGCTTTTTATCGACTTCCAAATCACTCTCAGTCGAGAGAATTAAAAAAAGCAAGTGCCTACTTAGAAGAACTAGTAGCGCGACTTAAAGCTAGTCGATTGGCTACCGCAAGCATGGTGTCTTTGAGTGAGCGTTTAGTTAGCCGATTTTTCAGTGAGTATACTGATGCGCAAGCACAGGGGACTATTCTCATCGATCTTGCTAAAGATGTAATGCACCCAAAAAAATCCAGCCGATCTATTCCTGGTTGTGCCCCGCATATTGAGATGGTTAAAGAAACACGTGATGCTAGAATTAAGCGAGAAATCCACTTGTTTGAGTATAGGCGAATCGTTAGTGCCCTGCTGAACAATATGGAGCGCGAAGATTTAAATTTCCTAGCTGAAAAGGAACCATCATTGCCCCGGCTTTTGTCTAGTTTTGACTCTACTCTCGCTCACACTTCTCCGCTGATGAATTTAGGTAAAGCGTTAATGCTGCGCGGTTCTTCTTTTGCAGGAAGGTCTAGAGCGAAAAGAAAGGCTCCTGTTTTTGCTCATTCTACGAGTGCAACATTCCAATCACCAAGTTTTAGTGGGGAGGATTATCCAACTGATGATGTACGAGAGCTAATGCGGCATTATGTAAGCACTGGTTTGCATAGTCATTCAGATGTTGTTTTCAATCATCTCCAGCTTGGGGTTCATGCTGGGCATGGAGTTGCTGGAGGGAATGTTACGATCGAAGGTCTTAGAGACAATTTGATAGCTTCCAGAAATGCGTTACTGGGTGCCGAGATAAGGGGTTTTTATATCCCAGTAGGCACTGGAAATACTCGATATGCAGATGCATCTGGCGGTGGTCATTTTGTATTAATATATGGAGTCCGATTAGTGACTGGGGCCTTTAGTTTGAGTTATTTTGATCCTATGGGTGCTGAGACCGACCCAATGTTAAGAGAGGCTTGTAATCAGGCTTTTCCTGGTTCAAGTTGGAACATAATCAGTTCACCGGGTGTCCAGGGGTATGATAATAATTGCGGTCCATGGGTTGTTGAGGCAGTTCGACGTTTAACGAATGATCAAGCTGCCCCAAGGCCCGAGGATTCTATTGATATACAGTCAGTTCGAGCAGCTCAACAGGCTCTTTTAGCTAGCTTGGGTGCGCTTGCTGGCGGATCTGGCGGTGCTTCGTTGGTAGGAAAAAAACGCACACGGGGTGGACAAATTGCTGCTAGCTCAGCAATTTCTGCGGGTATTTTCAGGTCACCTGCTGCTACAAGTGGGGCTTTAGTTGGTGGTAGTGCATCATTCCCGGCAGCTTCATCAGCCTCTGCTGAGGCTAGTGTCAGTGCTCCAAAACCTGCAAGATAAATTAAACTGAGGGGAGTAAGCGCAATTGTTAAGCTTTAGAAGAAAGTTAACTCTAAGTGAATATCTCCCTAAAAGTTATTGTTAATTAGCCCGTTTTAGATAACAGAGTGTATCAACAGTTTTTAGTAATCGGCGGATCGTGTAGCAGTTCACTCAGCAAAGCATATGGTTGTGTCGAAACTGTTTTTGAATCAGATAAAAACTCAGGGTGCATCTCTTCTAGTTTTTATTAAATCGGCACCCTTTGAAACTAATCATAAGCTACCCTGCACTATAATTTTTTTGCCAAATTTAGCAATTAAAGCAGGTTTTTCAAAACAACCGGCGTTCACCCCCAGCAACAACCATCAGTTGCGACTCAAGCACTGCTCCATTATACTGCGCGCAAGCCAGCTAAGTAGTCGCCGTTTCATTTTATATGAAAGGGAGGAAAGTCCGGGCTCCATGGGCAAGGGTGCCAGGTAACGCCTGGGAGGCGCAAGCCTACGGCCAGTGCAACAGAAAATAAACCGCCGAAGCAGCAATGCTGGTAAGGTTGAAATGGTGCGGTAAGAGCGCACCGCGCTGGTGGTAACATCAGTGGCAGGGTAAACCCCACCCGGAGCAAGACCAAATAGGAACCCTAGTGATTAAATCACAGATGTGCTCACATCGGGGTTCGGGTAGGTTGCTTGAGGTGGATGGCGACATCCACCCTAGAGAGATGACTACTCACGACAAAACCCGGCTTATCGGCTGGCTTACTTTAATGACGTATAGAGGGACGTACGTAAGTTGACAACTTACGTACCTCACCCATATAACAAGAGGAGTTGAAGATGGAAATGTGTGAGTTTTTGCAGCAACAATTAGAGCAGCTTAAAGTCGATGGATTATTTAAAACTGAAAGACTTATCAAATCTCCTCAAAATTCCGCGATTGAAGTCGAGCCTCAAAAATCCGTATTAAATTTCTGTGCGAATAATTATTTAGGATTGGCAGATGATTCCGAATTGATTGAAGCCGCCAAAAAAGCATTAGATCAATATGGATTTGGCATGGCTTCTGTTCGATTTATCTGTGGCACTCAAACCATTCATAAAACTTTAGAGCAACGACTCAGCGAATTTTTAGGAATGGAAGACACAATTTTATACTCTTCTTGTTTCGATGCTAATGGAGGTTTGTTTGAAACTTTATTAGGCGAAGAAGATGCGATTATCAGTGATGCTTTAAATCACGCGAGCATCATCGACGGTATACGGCTTTGTAAAGCCAAGCGATTCCGTTATCAAAATAATGACATGAAAGACCTTGAGGCAAAACTTCAAGAAGCGGATGCAGCCGGTGCACGATTTAAATTGATCGCAACTGATGGCGTTTTCTCAATGGATGGCATCATCGCCGATTTAAAATCCATCTGTGATTTGGCGGATCGTTATAATGCTTATGTGATGGTGGATGATTCTCATGCCGTTGGATTTATCGGCGCTAATGGACGAGGCACTCCTGAATATTGCGGAGTAATGGATCGTGTTGATATTTTGACGGGTACTTTAGGTAAGGCTTTAGGTGGTGCGTCGGGTGGATATACAGCCGCTTCTAAAGAAGTCGTCGAATGGTTACGTCAACGATCACGTCCTTATTTATTTTCCAATAGTTTAGCTCCCGTAATTGTTGCCTCCTCTCTTCAAGTTCTAGAAGTTTTGAAAACTCGAGGTGCAGAGCTTAGAGTCATTTTGCAAAAAAATAGTGAATATTTCAGAATAGAGATGACAAAGCTAGGCTTTGATTTGGTGCCGGGCCATCATCCGATTATCCCTGTGATGTTAGGCGATGCAAAATTAGCATCTGAAATGGCTCAGCGATTATTGCAAGAAGGCATCTATGTGGTGGGGTTCTCCTACCCCGTCGTCCCGATGGGCAAGGCCCGAATTCGAGTGCAGATGTCAGCCGCACATACAAAAGAACAATTGGATCAAGCGATAGCCGCATTTGCCAAAATCGGTCGAGAAATGAAAGCAATCTAAAAAATTGATGGTCCAGTTACATACCGGGTACGTAACTGGTACTGGAAATATTTGAAATAAATGAGAGGGTTACGATGAAAGCATTAGTCAAAGCAAAAAGAGAGCCAGGGTTGTGGTTGATGGATGTTCCAAAACCAAAGCCAGGGCATGGCGATGTTTTAATTAAAATTAAAAAAACCGCAATTTGCGGAACCGATTTACATATTTACAAGTGGGATGAGTGGGCTCAAAAAACCATTCCTGTGCCGATACATGTGGGTCACGAATTTGTGGGCGAGATTGTTGAATTGGGTGAAGGGGTTCAAGGGTTTGAAGTGGGTGATCGCGTTTCAGGAGAGGGGCATATTACTTGTGGGCATTGCCGAAATTGTAGAGCTGGCGGTCGTCACTTATGTCGCAATATTGTCAATCTTGCCTGCGATCGAGAAGGTGCATTTGCTGAATACCTGGCATTCCCCGCGGTGAATGTGATCAAGATCCCGGCGAAAATCAGTGATGATGTCGCTGCGATGATGGATGCTTTAGGTAATGCAGTATTCACAACGTTAACATTCGATTTAATTGGTGAAGATGTTTTGATTACAGGGGCAGGGCCGATTGGCTGTATGGCAGTTGCGATTGCGAAGCATGTTGGAGCTCGACATATCGTGATTACCGATGTGAATGAATATCGCTTGGATTTAGCTCGAAAAATGGGAGCAACACTCGCGATTAATCCTCAAAAGACTTCGTTAAAAGAAGCGATGGATGAATTAGGCATGACGGAAGGTTTTGATGTCGCTCTAGAAATGTCGGGTAACCCTGACGCTGTTCGCGCGATGATCGAGCATATGAATAATGGTGGAAAAATTGCATTCTTAGGTATTCCCCCGAATGATTTTGCGATCAATTGGCATCACGTGGTTTTCAAATGTTTAACGATCAAGGGTGTTTATGGTCGTGAAATGTTTGAAACATGGTATAAAATGATTAACCTTTTGGAAAGCGGGTTGAACGTTGATCCAGTCATCACGCATCATTTTAAAGCAGAAGATTTTCAAAAAGGATTTGATGCGATGCTATCCGGTCAAGCCGCTAAGGTTATATTGGACTGGTCCTAGGAGAATTCACATGCCCTCATTCGATATAGTGTCTGAAGTAGATAAGCACGAGTTGGTGAATGCGATCGATCAAGCCAATCGCGAAGTGACCACTCGTTTTGATTTCAAAGGCAGCGATACGCAATTTATTTTGAGTGATAAGACCATCACGCTGCAAACGGAAAGTGATTTTCAACTGAAGCAGATGATTGAAATTTTGAAGATCAAGCTCAGTAAGCGGGCGATCGAGCTTGGGCATTTGGAGTATAAAGAGCCTGTGTTGCAACACAAAAGTACTAAGCAGGAAGTGGTAGTGCGACAAGGCATCGATGCAGAAAATGCTAAGAAAATTACGAAACTTATCAAAGATCAGAAGATGAAAGTTCAAGCAGCGATTCAAGGTGATCAACTGCGCGTGACGGGTAAAAAACGTGAT
>CAIQCE010000346.1 GCA_903870185.1 uncultured Gammaproteobacteria bacterium | reverse complement strand
GCTGATTATTTCGAACGATGCCTACATTTTGCCACATGATTCGTCGTAGCTCATGACTGAGTTCATGGCAATTAAAGGGAAAGGATTGATCATCAAAAGGATATTTCAAGTCGACAACAGCAGTAGAAGGCTGATTGGGAAATTCCGTTTTGATCGATTGGCTGGCACTGGCAGCAAATACCAAACATTCGAGTAAAGAATTACTCGCGATCCGGTTAGCACCATGTAGCCCTGTGCAGGCAACTTCTCCAATGGCATATAAATTAGGAATTTTAGTTTTACCATTTTTATCTGTTAATACACCGCCGCAAGTATAATGAGCTGCTGGAACAACAGGAATAGGTTCTTGAGTAATATCATAACCCAAGGTCAAACATTGTCGATGAATGGTAGGGAAATGGCGTTTGATCATTTCAGCAGGTTGATGGCTGATATCGAGATAGACAAATTCCAGGTCGTTTTTTTTAATTTCATTATCAATAGCACGTGCGACGATATCTCGAGGGGCTAATTCAGCTCGCGGATCATAATCCAGCATAAAACGCTTGCCATTGGGCAACTTAAGTTGAGCACCTTCACCTCGAAGCGCTTCACTGATTAAAAAAGTAGGGGCTGAGGGATGATATAATGCCGTTGGATGAAATTGATTAAATTCTAAATTGGCAATTTCACATCCTGCTCGCCAAGCCATGGCAATACCATCTCCAGAAGTTTGTTCTGGGTTGGTGGTGTGAAGATAGCATCGACTAGCACCTCCTGTAGCAAGAACAGTGACATCACTACAAAATTGAATCAGTTGTTTAGTTTTATTATTAAAAACCAAAGCACCACGGCACTTTCCTTCATTGATAATAAGATCCATGGCAGTGTGTTCACTAAAGCAATCGATATTAGGATGTTGATGAGCCTGCTCGGCTAGTGTGGTTACGACGGCAGATCCTGTTTTATCAGCTGCATGAATCACTCGTCGATGACTGTGCCCACCTTCTCGAGTGAGATGAAATTTTTGATCCGCATCGAGAGTGAACTGCACCCCATGCGCGACCAACCATTCTATCGCAGCTTTCGCATTTTCCACGGTGAATCGCACGATAGCTTCGTCACAAAGTCCTGCACCTGCATCGAGAGTATCTTGCACATGACTTTCAAAACTGTCTTCTGCTTGATTGAGAACAGCAGCAATACCACCTTGTGCATGTTGAGAGCAGCCTTCTTGTAAGGAACCTTTGCTGATTAGGGCAATTTTATAATATTCGGCTAGGCTTAAGGCGAGACCGAGTCCGGCGGCTCCACTTCCGACAACTAAAATTTCATAAGATTTATGATGGGTGCTCATATTAACCTTTAAGGTGCAAAAGGGTGTTGGTTTGCTGTTATGGATAATCGACTATCAGATGAGCAGGGGAATACACCAGTACCCACATCTATCTTTCTTGCATCTGCTCCAGTTCTATTTGCAGGAGGTAGACTTGCCATATTTCGTTTAGGTGTAACCAGTAAAGTCGAAGTTGAATCGAATAATTGTCTTGCAGCTCCTCTGTGCTGATGAGTGCTTGGGTGTCTTCTTCTAGTTCTTGCATCAATAGAAGTTTGAGCACGAGCTTGTGTAGTTTTTGAAAATTGCCCAATGTGGGCTAAGCTAGCACCTACAGCTGAAGTACCACTCATAATGCAGGATAGGTTTGGAATTCTGGGGGATTTTTTGGCAGTCAATAGATTGGTGTGCGCGAGAGATTCGGGGCTTCCGCCTGCCGCAGCTCCCTGCGACACAGAAAGCAATGTTCTGCTATTTTCGGCGGTGGGAGCTCCGGTTGCAAATTTATCCGCAACAGCTCGAGTTTTAAATGCTATTTCGGGAGGCAGTGTGTTGCTATCATGACTCCTTTTTTTAAATGCAGAACAAGCTAACAAATAAGAGCCATAAAGTGCAATTGTTCCGACAATGAAAGCTGCTACCACGATTGCTGCTAATGGAGCGGGAGAAAATATTACCCCTCCAAAACTCAAACTAAAATCTGCTGCTTGACTAATGAGTGTCCCAAACAAAGAAAGAGTGGGCATTTTGCCATCTGTAATAAATATAAATGAAAAAAAACTGAAAAACGCAGCAAGGCTTATTACGAGAGTGGTGAATGCTAAGATTTTTTTTAAGGGTTTACCTAAGGGGCCATCAAAAATATTTTGTATTTGACTGGCAATAGTAGGTCGTGGACCAAGCGCTGTAGGCATTGAGAACTCCTTAAGAAACAATTAGTGACCAACTAAATCCATTGAAGCTAAATATTAAAGCTAGATTTAAACTTCAATGATTGTCCCTGTTATTTAAAGAATCCTTTTGATCAGGCCGGTATTCTAACGCAATAAATGAGAAATGATAAGGGGTTAGGAATAGGGGACGTACGTAAGTTGTCAACTTACGTACATCACCTGTGCTTTATTTTTGATAATGCAAAGCTAAAATGCCCGCGATACAAGATGTTAATTTTTTAACAGTGGGGATATCTAAAAATTCATTAGGTCCATGTG
>CAIQCE010000345.1 GCA_903870185.1 uncultured Gammaproteobacteria bacterium | reverse complement strand
TTTATTCGTAAATCTGTATTTGAACAATATGGACTATTCCATCCTTGTGATGCCAAAGGGAATTATATTGTATCGAGTGACAAGGAGTTAATGTTGCGTTTTGTTTTGGCTGATTTGAAGTTTATTACTTTGGATAAGTTGGGATGCATTTTTCTTTCTCACCCTGGGTCATTAACAGCATCTGGATCTTATAGAAGAGCGATGGCAAGTTATATAGGATACATCGATATTTATAGGAATTTCTTAGATAATTACAATTTATCGGAGAGTCAGCGAGAGTTGTTTATGAAAACTTATTCGCGTGATTTAGCTCAGCTGGTTTTTTATAAGCTAGTTTCTGGAAAAGTGATTTCAGCAGTACAAGATTTTAGAATTGGTCTCATGATTTTTAAGGCTTCATTTCTAGCTCATTTGTGGACTATAGCGATTCAATTTATTACCAGAAGAGTGAGGAATTTATTTTCTGTCTTTCATGGATCACTGGCAAAGTAAAAATACCGTTGCTCTTCTATGTGATATTGTTTTAATCGGGCAGTTTTAGGATCAGTTCATTATCCCGGTGTCTGATTTCTTCCCTTGTTTAAACTATGAACTAAGATTATAATTTCACGATTTTTTGAATATCCATAAGGATTGGTTTGGATGCATGATCAAGCACAATTAGAGCGACTTTATAAGTCGATGTTGTTGATTCGTGAGGTGGAAGCATATATCGCTCGTATCTACTCGACTGATGCGATTAAAAGCCCCGTCCATTTATCGATTGGTCAAGAAGCTACGGCGGTCGGTGTTTGTGATGCAATGAATCAAGACGATATTCTTTCTCACACCTATCGATGCCATGCCACCTACTTAGCCAAGGGCGGCGATCTTCCTAAAATGATGGCTGAGCTCTATGGTAAACGTGATGGTTGTGCCGGTGGAAAAGCAGGATCGATGCATCTGATTGATATGGAGCATGGTGTTTTGGGTGCTTCTGCTGTGGTCGGGACTACTATTCCTATTGCAGTGGGTTATGCCATGGCGATGAAAAGAGAGGCTGAGCATTCAGGTAAGCAACGTGTGGTGGTGTGTTTTTTTGGTGATGGGGCTACTGAAGAAGGGTGTTTTATTGAATCGATTAACTTTGCTGCTTTACGTAAGATCCCTGTTTTATTTGTCTGTGAAAATAATCGATTAGCGATTCATACCCCCTTAGAAAGACGTTGGTCTACTGAAAAGATTTGTGAGCGTGTAGCCACCTATAATTTGCCGACTTATAAGGTCGATGATGGTGATGTTTTGAAGATTAGAGAAGCCACACTAAAAGCGCTCGAAGAGATTCGCGCCGGAAAAGGTCCTGTCTTTATGGAATTAGCTACTTATCGTTGGCTGGAGCATGTCGGACCTGGCGATGATCACCATGAAGGCTATAGAGACCAAGAGGAATATAAACGATGGAAAGAGGCTGATCAGATTAAGCGATTAGCTGATCAATTAGGTGAAGCCAAAGTTGCTCGAATACAGCAAGAAGTCAGTGATGCCATCCAAGAAGCCATTGCTTTTGCTGAAGCCAGTCCTTACCCAACGACGACCGAGGATCTATACCGTCATGTCTATGCTTGAAACTGCTGCCTCCCCTTCTGTTAATGCTTTAGCTCAACCTGCTCTGCGTCAGATTCGATATGTGGATGCATTGCGCGAAGCTTTTGAGCAAGAAATGGCACGTGATGAACTAGTCTTTATTTTTGGGTTGGATGTTGATGACCATAAAGGGATTCAAGGTTCCACTATTGGCTTATTAGAAAAATTTGGTCCAGAGCGAGTCTTTGGGACTCCTTTATCAGAAGATGCTATGACAGGCGTCGCTATAGGCGCTGCAATGGCTGGGCTGCGCCCCATCCATGTTCATATACGGATGGATTTTTTGTTGTTGAGTATGAATCAGCTGATCAATATGGCTGCCAAATCTCATTATATGTATAACGGCCAAGTCAAAGTACCTCTAGTTGTTCGAGCCATGATCGGTCGTTCTTGGGGGCAGGGTGGGCAGCACTCTCAAGCCTTGCAGTCCTTATTCATGCATATTCCGGGTTTGAAAGTGGTCGTTCCCTCTAATGCTCATGATGCCAAGGGCTGTATGATTGCGGCTATTCGAGACAATAACCCTGTTTTATTTATTGAACATCGATTGCTTTATTCCACAGAAGGTTATGTGGCAGAAGAAAGTTATGAAGTGCCGTTGGGTAAGGCTCGAGTGATGGTGTCAGGTACCGATATCACTATCGTAGCGATTTCCCATATGGTTATGGAAGCCTTGCGAGCTCAAAAACAATTGGAAAAAGCAGGGATTTCAGCTGAAGTGATCGATCCAATTTCACTTAAACCCCTCGACATCGAAACGATTCTTGAGTCAGTGATGAAAACTAAGCGATTGTTGATTGTTGATAATGCCTGGTTAATGTGTGGAGCTGCTAGTGAAATTATTACCCAAATTATCGAACGCTTACCTGAGGATTTGCAAGGCAAAATCAAAATGGCGCGAATGGGTTTTGCTGAAACCACATGTCCTACCACGAGATCACTAGAAGATTTATTTTATCCTAATGAACAAACCATATCTTCAAAAGCTTATTTGATGGTTAAAGGGTCTTCAGGAAATTGGAAGCCTGATACATCTCAAAAAAGTGAGATTGATGCCTTTAAGGGGCCATTTTAATTCAATATTAAAAATCAACAGTTGATTTCATTCGAGTCATACATACCTGATTAACTAAAGAGAATTTGCTGTGAATCATCCAGGATTGAATATTTTAGTGAGTGGGTCTACTTCTGGCCTAGGAAAGCATTTTTTAGATCATTTCAAGGGAAAACCTTGTCCTCGTGACTTTGAAGAATTAAAGAAAATAACCATAGACGCTCAAGAAAAGCCATTTGATGTGATTATTCACTCTGCCTTTAATTTATCTAATCAAGTGACAAATGCTAATGTTTACCAATATATGTATGATAATTTATTCTTGACTAAAACACTGGCGGCTATGCCTCATTCAAAATTTATTTTTATTTCTAGTGTTGATGTTTA
>CAIQCE010000344.1 GCA_903870185.1 uncultured Gammaproteobacteria bacterium | reverse complement strand
GTCGATCGCGTGAAGCCTTGGTCTCACCACGATTTTCTTTCATTCTTTGCTCTACCTGGGACTTAAGCTGACTATGAAGCTTCTGTAAGTCTTGGTAAAAGTATTGGGCGTAATGCAAAAACTCAGCCTCATTCTGCTGCATAAAATGCTCAATAGCGGCAATCTTAAGTTCAGCCGGCAAAGAATCATAATTCTCTTCTAGTTGAGCGAGGTACTTTTGTATTCGCTCAAGACTCGTAGAATCGACTGATTTAGAAGATTCTGAATGAGGAAGATTAGGGTCTTTAGGGCCTGGGATTCCGGTGATTGGCACGTGGCTTCTCCTGCTTAGATTGTTTCTTAGATTCAATGGTTTTTTCTACATTTGTTAAAAATTCGGTCAATTGATGATATTCATCAAATTTCACTTCATCCCCATACTTCATTAGAAATGAAGCGCTGGGGCCGATCAACAATTGATAATTCTTAATCAAGCCTGCAATGGTATCCTGCATACGTTTGATTCTCATATCGACCACATTATGAGTTGTGTCTACTTGGTTAAAACGATAGCGTAGATCCAATAATACCCTGAGCTCATTGGAAAGATCGGTTAGTACTCGGGTTTCGTTGTTAGCAAATTCGTTCATAGTGCCTCAGGCCTCGTTTTTAGACATATTAGCATAGTATAAGCTTTGTAGGTTGGCGCCAAGCGCAGCGCGGCCCAACAATGACCCGCTTACACTTTAACAAAAAAGTCTTAAGGAACTATTAAAGCCATCTCTCAAAATTGAAAAATTTTGAATCTTGAATTTTGGAGCCAGGCACCTTAACTTATTTAATCAATTAGTTAGAGATTGTGCTGGCGGAGCCTGGCACCAAAATTCATCCACCCCAAATCACTTCGAAACCATCACCATCGCAGCCCTAAGGACTCGGTCGTGAAGCTGGTAGCCCTTCTGGAGCACTTGAACCACACTATTAGGTGCAAATTCTGGATGGGGAACAGCACTCATCGCCTCATGAAACTCGGGGTTAAAAAGCTCGCCGGGGGTGGGGTTTAGGGGCTTGACCCCATATTTTTCCAGGGTTTTTTCCAAAAGGTCCAACGTCAGCTGCATGCCTTGTCGAACGCTTTCTAGCTGGGAGTCTTCCACCTTAGCCGAACCCTCTAAGCCTCGAACCAAACTATCCACGATAGGGAGCAAATCACCCAATAATTTATTATTGCTGTATTTAAAGGCATTGCTGATTTCTCTCTCTGATCGGCGTTGCACGTTATCCATTTCCGCATGAGCTCGCAAAACCTGATCCTTAGCCTCGGCTAATTGTCGTTCTAGCGCTGTTAATTGATCCTCTAGCTGCTGATGAGAGGGGTAATCTAAAGCCCCTGCTGCTGGCTCTGAATCAACTGAAGGCGCCTCCTCATCGAAAGTTTTCCATTTGCTTTCATTGGATTCCTCATGCTGAGTATCGGCCGAATCTTGGTCTGTAGGCTTATCGTTCATAAACTGCTCCGTTATAATAGAATCTTGATTTACGGTTCAATATAGGGATCTTTTTGAAATATTCAAGTCTGGGGTGATGCTTTTCAGGGACTGGCAAGCCTGCAGTTTGGTACCAGGCGTCGTCGCGGCTTGTCCACGAGATCAAGATGGGATTCGAAAAGAACGGGGTTGTTGGGCTTTTCCTGCATGAGGTTTATCAAGAATTTAAGCTCAGTGCTATTGCAGGACTTAGCCCAACCTACATTATTTTATGCTCGCTTGAGAGGGTCGTTTCATTATTTTAAGGGGCATCGCGGACAGGGACGTTAAGGAGCGCTGAGGACAGGATAGTCTGTCCCCGCCAAATTTTTAATAAGCAATGAGACGACACCAAGCAAGCGGGCAATACGGGGAAACAACACTAGTCCGTGCTCCCTACACAATTAGATACCCTGGCACCAAAATTTAAATTCCTATGTTACAATAAGCGCCAACAAGTTTAACCCAAGGCTTTACCTTAATGACCCCTATTCCAGACCCTCATTTTAAAAGAATAGCACTTCTAGGACGCCGCCGAATTTACGATATTCCCGCGACCCTATTGAGCCTGATTGACTATTTACAGTCCCTCTCAATCGAAGTTGTCCTTGAGGCACTGACCGCTGAACTCATTCCACCTACCACCCTCAAAATAATCCCAGCTAATGAATTAAAAAACCACGCTGAACTTCTGATTGCGGTGGGGGGTGATGGAAGCTTGATTCAAGCAGCACACATCGCGCTAGAGCAAAACCTCCCTGTCGTCGGCATTAACCGAGGACGGCTAGGATTTCTCACCGATATTTATCCTGATGAATTTCATAAAATTGATGCCATTTTAAACGGACGTTTCCTAGAAGAAAAACGCACCTTATTACAGATGGAAATTTGGCATGAGGGGCAACAATTACAACATGATTTTGCCATGAATGATGTGGTTTTATTCGCAAGCGATGCAGCTCACATGAGTGAATTTGATATACACATTAATCAAAAGAATGTTTGTAACCTTAGGGCCGATGGATTAATTCTTTCGAGCCCAACAGGATCAACCGCATATGCATTATCAGCTGGCGGACCTATCATGCACCCTGCATTAGATACTCTATTATTAGTTCCGATGTTTCCTCACACTCTTAGCAATCGACCACTGGTAATGCCGGGAGATAGTGTGGTTGAAATTACAATCACAGAACAAAACGAGAATACACTATTCGTCAGTTGTGATGGACAAAATCGTTTTGAACTTTCAAAAAATTCCACATTACGTATCACACGTCTTAAACAAAATTTACATTTAATTCACCCAGAAGATTATGATTATTTCAAAACCTTAAGATCTAAATTAGGTTGGCATAATCATTAAGGATGGAGTCATGCTTACACACATTCACATTGAAAACTTTACGATTGTCGATTCCCTCAGTTTAGATTTTGAATCAGGCTTTACTGTGCTCACTGGGGAAACTGGAGCTGGGAAATCCATCATTGTCGATGCTGTTTCTTTGGCCTTAGGTGCTAGAGCCGACAGCTCATGCATTCGCCAAGGACATGGCCGATGTGATATTTCTCTTTGCTTTAATTTAACTCATATTCCACTGGCACAAGCATGGCTTCAAGATCAAGCTTTAGATTCAGAAGAAGAGGAATGCATTATCCGGAGAAGCATCAGTCGAGATGGAAAATCACGCAGCTCTGTGAACGGGAAACCATGCCCCCAACAATCGATTCGCGAATTAGCAGAAATACTCATCAGCATCCATAGCCAACATCAACATCAAGCGCTACTAAAGCCTGAAATACAATTGCAGCAACTCGATGCCTATGCCAACCATGCCAAGCACTTAAATTCCATCAAAACCCTATATCAAGAATGGCAGGATGTGAATCAACGATTGGAATCTTTAAAAGCCCGATCTCGAAATTCCGAAGCGCAACTCTCCCTGCTCAATTATCAATTTGAAGAGTTAAATCAGCTTTCTCCCATTTCAGGTGAGTGGGAAACTCTATTTAAAACACATAAACAATTGCATCATCGGAAAAATTTACTGGAGCATTTGGAGCAAGCTTTGACCCATACTTCAGAAGGTGAAGTTTCAACGAGTCGATTGCTACAAGAATCATTGAATCATGTTTTGGAAATAGTCGCGATTGATCCTAAGCTTCAAAGCACTCAAACTCTATTAGAAACCGCACAAATTCATTTGCAAGAAGCGGTTTCTGAACTTGAGGATTATCAATCTCAACTTGATTTAAGCCCAGAACATTTAGCGGAAATAGAAGAGCGCATCACTCAATATTACGAACTCTCTAGAAAACACCGAGTTAGTCCAGAAGATTTATATGATGTTTCAGAAAAAATAATGGCTGAAATAAATGAACTCAATAATGCCGATGTTGAAATTTTAAATCTGGAAAATGAGATCAATGCATTATTAAATCGATATCAGCAAGAAGCCCAAAAACTCACGCTGAGCCGACAGAAGTCTGGTAAAAAACTAAGTCTAGCAATTACTGAGAGTATGCAAGAGCTCGGAATGGAGGGAGGCAGTTTTAAAGTAGCATTTGAAACCATTCAAATGCCGATCAGCGCATTCGGAAATGAAAAATTACAATTCATGGTATGCACAAACCCAGGCCAATCCCATCAACCGATGCAAAAAATTGTTTCAGGTGGTGAGCTTTCTAGAATTAGCTTAGCACTGCAAGTCATCACAGCTGAAAAGGAAAATACACCGACTCTAATTTTCGATGAAGTCGATGTCGGTATCGGAGGGAAAACCGCTGCTATCGTGGGGCAGCTGTTATATGAATTAGGCAAAAAAGCTCAAGTATTCTGCATAACCCATTTACCTCAAGTAGCTGCCAAAGGGGATCATCATTACAAAGTGAGCAAAGAAACTTCCTCACAAAAAACGGTCTCTCATATTGATCGTTTAACCCCCGAGCAAAGAAGGGAAGAAATTGCCCGAATGCTCGGAGGCACCCTCACCGAGCAAAGCCTAGCTCATGCGGCGGAAATTTTGGGGTGATGGAGAAGGGATCTAACGAGACTATCTAATATGTAGGGTGGGCAAAACGAAGTGTGCCCACCATACCCGTTCTTTTCTTTTATAAACTTTACAAAAATAATAGGTTGTTTTGGTGGGCACGCTAACGCTTAGCCCACCCTACACAATTTGATAGTCACGACAGAATGTCGAGGCTATCATGCAGTGGTACCAATCTAGATTCAACCACCAGAACACCCCTTACATGTCCCATAGATACTCAAACTATGATCCTTAATTTCAAATCCATGCTCACGAGCAATCTCACACTGCCGAGCTTCAATGATCGGATCCATAAATTCAGCCACCAACCCACAATTCACACAAATCAAATGGTCATGATGTTCCCCATGATTCAGCTCAAATACCGACCGACCTTCCTCAAAATTATGACGTTTTACCAGCTGCGCAGCTTCAAATTGTGTCAAAACTCGATAAACAGTGGCAAGACCCACGTCTTCACCTGACTCTAGAAGCTTTTTATAAAGCTCTTCAGCACTTAAATGACGTGGATCGCAATCCTCTAAGATTTCTAAAATTTTTAAGCGAGGCAAGGTGACTTTTAACCCAGCTTCACGTAAGTCTTTATCACTCATTAGTCACTTCCACCTCTGTAAAAAATAGTTTATGCTTCTGGCCTAATATGTTCAATTAAGGGGAATTTTTATGCTACAGCGATCACCTATCATTTTAGGCATTTTATTTTCTTTCAATTTAATCAGTGGCTGCGGTGTACTTCACCCTCATAATATACCGGTACAACAGGGTAATATCATCACTGCTAATCAAGCCCATGAACTAAAGGTCGGCATGACTCGAGATGAAGTGATCAAACTACTGGGAACACCTCTACTAAGTCAAGAAAATCCTGATGAACTTATCTATGCATACAGCTGGGAAGCTAGCAATAAACCGATGAAATTCCGTCAACTAATTGCTCACTTTAAGCTTAATCGATTGACACATTATGAGGGCAAGGATCTCAAATAAAAGCCCATAAATATTCATGGAAAATGCAGACTAAATTTTATCTGCCAGCACCAAACGTCTTCTTTTTAAGCGTTTGACTACTGGTGCTTTATTTCTTTCAGCTCTCAACAAACGAGCCTGCTTAGGATCGAGCTGTAATGGCCTGTAAATCTCAACTCGGTCATACTCAGATAATACTCGATTCAATGAAGCTTTTTTACCAAAGATGCCGATGAAATGTGTTGCTAGATTCAATTCTGGGAATTCACCCAACAACCCAGATTTCTCAATAGCATGACGAATAGTCGATCGGGGAGGAAGCTCTAATTCACGATCAGTCTGAGCACCTGGCTTCAAATAAACAACTCGAATCTTCATAGAACTCCATAAACCACTTTAGCCCTTTCAATGAATAGCTCAACCAGGGTATTCGCTGCTTGATTAAAAGCAGAGGAAAAAAGCATACCCATTAGACTCGAGGCAAATTTAAATTCCAAATCCAGTGAAACCCGACAACCTTCCTGTTCTGGAATAAATCGCCAATGCCCTTGCAGCTTTTCAAAGGGTCCATCAATTAAATTCAAGTCGATGGAAGAATAAGGATCCAAGCGATTTCGAGTGGTAAAACTCTTCTCCATCCCTGCTTGAGCCAAACTTAAGGTAGCCTGGACTTCGTGAGTATTCCGAGTCACTACCTCAGCCTTCTTGCACCAAGGGATGAAATCTGGATAGGCTTCGATTTGATCAATTAATTCATACATTTGTTGACAGCTATATGGCACTAGGGCCGATTTTTGAATGTGTGGCATGGAATACCTTAAGCTCCTAGATTGTGGTCTTTGTGACAGGCTGCTAGTATATCGAAGATTATGAACAAGAAAACCACCCCAAACCGAATTGTTGAAAATAAAAAGTCTCGCCACGATTACCTTTTAGAGGAATTTTTTGAGGGAGGGCTGGTCTTAGAGGGCTGGGAAGTTAAAAGCCTGAGGGCCGGGCGTGGGCAACTTAAGGAAAGCTACGTCATTATTAAAGATGATGAAGCCTGGCTGCTGGGCGCTCATATTTCTCCTCTAGAAAATGCCTCCACTCATATTGAACCTGACCCTACCCGAACTCGTAAAATTTTACTCAATCGAAAAGAATTGGATCAATTAAAGACTGCTGTGCAGAGAGAAGGTTATACTATCACACCTGTCAACCTGCACTGGTGTAAAAACCGCGTAAAACTCGAACTCGCTCTTGCTAAAGGAAAAAAATCGCATGACAAACGAGCTAGTGAGAAAGAACGTGATTGGAATCGAGAACGACAGCGCTTATTAAAGCGTTAATTTTCAGTAAAGATATTTTATAGGGATATATGCAATGACTATACTCCTAGTGGGTGGAGCCGGTTATATTGGCTCACATATGGTTCGATATCTATTGGATAGGGGCTTCAAGGTTGCTGTGCTGGATAATTTCTCCACTGGCCACCGAGACTCTATCCCAACAGGTATATCTGTCTTTGAAGCTAATCTTTTGAATTTTGATGAAATTGAAGATTGCTTCTCAAAGATTCCCGACATTGAAGCTGTCATGCATTTTGCAGCTCTCAGTCTCGTAGGAGAGTCCGTTAAAAACCCTGAGCTCTATTATCGGAGTAATTTAATAGGTGCGCTTAATCTCTTAACAGTGATGCATCAACATCAGGTTCGTAATCTAGTATTTTCCTCAACAGCAGCAGTCTATGGAAACCCAACCATAGTCCCAATTCCAGTCTCTTACCCCGCTAATCCCGTCAATCCTTATGGTCAAAGCAAGTTAATGATTGAATCTATACTAAAAGACTACGCGACAACCTATGGCTTTAGAGTGGTCACTCTTCGTTATTTCAATGCAGCAGGGGCTGATGTTAAAAATAATCTAGGAGAAAGACATAGCCCTGAAACACACCTCATACCCTTATTATTAGAGGCAATTAAAACTGGGGGAACATTAAATGTTTATGGAAACGACTATGAAACCCGAGACGGAACTTGCTTACGTGACTATATTCATGTATTGGATCTCTGTGAAGCTCATGCATTAGCTTTAAAGTCCCTTAAAACTAAAGAGGGATTTCGAGTATACAATCTTGGCACTCAAAACGGGATCTCTGTCTTAGAAATCATCAAAGCGGCGGAACAAATTACTCAGCAAAAACTCCAATATAAAATCGCAGACCGTCGCCCTGGAGATCCTGCAATTTTGGTGGCAGATCCCACTCTGACCACCCAAGAATTAGGATGGTGCCCTGTGCATTCCAAAATTGAGCAGATTATTGCTGATGCATGGGCATGGTGCAAAAAGACACACTAGGGTCTGCTTACATTATTTTTTTTAACAATCTCATGATGTAATTCGCGATTTTTGATGAGAATAAATTATAAGCACACCTTGCAGCTGCTCTCTCCTATTTATATTTTGGAAATCACTCGGTCCATCAAAATAGAGCTTTGATTCTAGGAATCATACTCTCCAAGATTACATACACCAAAAAATCTTTCAAAAATATTCAAAATAAATCATTTGAGGCATTTTTCCAAAGTCTCTATCACATATTCCTGCTCACTATCTGTAAGCCCATAGAACATCGGAATACTAATGGCTCTCTGATAATATGCCTCCGCTATAGGAAAATCCCCAGGCTTAAAACCTAAAGATCGATAATAAGGCTGAAGATGAATAGGAATGTAATGAACATTCACACTAATTTGCGCTTCTCGAAGACTGTTGAACAACTCCAATCGTTTTCTTTCACTTTCAGTCTGAATCACGTACAAATGCCAAGCCGATTTAGCATCTTGATTTTGCCAAGGCAGCGTGATCGGCAATTTTTTTAATTCTTGATGATAACACCTTGCGATCTCTCGCCTTCTAGCAATATTTTGGTCCAATCGCTGCATCTGACTCAAGCCCAGTGCAGCTTGAATATCTGTCATTCTATAGTTGTAACCCAACAATGTCTGTTGGTAATACCAAGGGCCTTCGCTCTCACCTACCATAAACTCAGGATCACGAGTAATCCCATGGCTTCGAAGACGAAATAATTTCTGAAACAATTCTTTATTATTAGTCAAAAGCATTCCACCCTCACCTGTAGTGATGATTTTCACAGGATGAAAGCTGAATACAGTGATATCAGAAAATTGATTATGCCCAATTTTATCGTCTAAATAAGAGCCTCCAATAGCATGTGAAGCATCCTCAATAATATGGAAATGATATTGATCTGCCAGGGCTCTAATGGCTTTCATATCAGCCGATTGCCCACTAAAGTGAACAGGGATTACAATCTTTGGCAATTGGTTATCTCGCTTGGCCTGTTCTAATTTTCGAGCCAATGCTTCCGGGCACATATTGTAAGTTCTTGGATCTATATCAACAAAATCAACCTTAGCATTACAATATAGAGCACAGTTAGCTGAAGCCACAAAAGAATTAGGGGAGGTCCAAAGTCTATCCCCCTCTCCTAAACCAAGGGCGAGACAGGCGATATGCAATCCCGACGTCGCATTAGAAACAGACACTGCATGCTCAGCTCCACAATAATCGGCAATTGCCTTTTCAAATTCATCAATAGTAGGACCTTGTGTAAGCCAGAGTGATCGCAAGACTTTTTGAACTTCATGCAAGTCTTGATCCGTAATATTCTGACGTGCGTAGGGAATAAGCATTTAAGAATTCCTTGGTTTATGCCAAACAGTATCATTTATATAATCTGTATAGCTAATAATTAATCGCAATACCTTTTTTGAAACATTTGAAACATCATAATCTGGAACCATAGGAAACTCTGATTCTCCATTTTGATATCCTTCTGTCGCAACATCAATTGCACGAAAAACTCTATTCTTTGTTAAACCTCCCATCACAACCGTTGTAATATCCATTCCTTCAGGACGCTCGTGCGTATGACGAAGCATAACCCCTGGGAATTTCATAACACTGGAATCTTCAGTAAGGCTGCCACTATCTGAAAGCACACAAAAAGCCTCTTTCTGTAGCTTTGCATAGCCTAAGAAGCCAAATGGTTTTAAAAAATCGATTTTGGGGTCAATTTTAAGATTAGCATCTGTCTTTTCCAAGGCCTCCAAACGCATTCTTGTTCTAGGATGAGTTGAAACTACAATTGGAAATTGATATTTTTCAACTATAGCATTTAGCGATTGTATTATCTGGACGAGATTTTCTTGAGTATCGACATTTTCTTCTCGATGCACACTCACTAAGAAATACTGCTTAGAAGATATCTTAAGTTCATTCAAGATCGGAGAAGCCTCAATATTAGTTTGATAATATTGAAACACTTCTTTCATTGAGGAGCCAATCTTAAAAACAGTTTCAGGCCTCAATCCCTCTGCTATTAAATATCGACGAGCATGCTCAGATAAAGTCATATTAATATCACTAATATGATCAATGATTTTTCGATTAATTTCTTCTGGAACTCTCTGATCAAAACATCTGTTACCTGCTTCCATATGAAATACAGGAATCTGTTTACGTTTAGCTGAAATAGCTGATAAACAACTATTGGTATCTCCATAAAGAAGCACCGCATCCGGCTTTTCTTGCTCCAGGATTTGATCTGCTTTGATAATAATGTCCCCAATCGCTTGGGCAGCAACTCCTGTATTCACATTTAAAAAATGATCAGGCTTTCGGATCTCAAGTTCCTTAAAAAAAATCTCGTTCAATTCAAAATCAAAATTTTGATTGGTATGAACCAACACGTGATTTGTATGCTTATCTAACTCAGCAATAACTCGGCTTAATTTAATAATTTCCGGCCTCGTCCCTACAATGGTCATTACCTTAATCGGTTTCATTTCATTCCTTGTTTTTCTCTGTTTTTCATTTCCAAGACCAAATCTGCAATCATATGATCCCAGGCAGGTTGTTTATAATTCGTCGCCTCATAAAATGTCTCTGCATTTAAACTTCGATCACAGATTAATTGATCGTCTGGCTCAACCTCCACATCTTTCCGATTTAATGCAGTACTGATTCTTGTTAACAACTCATACTTATTAATTGGCTGACTGGCTACATGCCAAACCCCATGAAGCTCCGGAAATTTTACAAGCACCATTTCCACTACTTTGCTCATTTCAATCGTTGTAAGCCCACTAAAAATTGCTTTCCTATATCCCTTTATTCTCCCAGATTGAGAAAGAAACCATTCCAATAAACTAGCTTTTCGGTTAAGTTCTAGCCCAATAAATGAAGTCCGTATAGTAATACTGGATGGGGTATTCACTTCACCCAAATATTTGGTCTTACCATAAACATCTTTGGCATCTGATAAATCAGTCTCTTTATAATTACCTTTTGAGCCTGAAAAAACACAATCTGTACTGAAATGTACAAATCGGATATTACGTTGACTACAGAGAACTTCAATTTGGTTAGGTGCCAGTGCATTAACGACAATGTTAGCAATAGTATCTTTGGTGCTCGGTCTTTGCTTAATAACACCAATAGCATTAATTACAGCATCTGGTTGGAATTCATCCAGAATAGAAGTCAGATGATCTGCTTCTGCTGCATCTATTTCATAATAACTATTAGATGCATTGAATAAATTTAAGTCTTTATAGATATCCTTGGATTGACGAAGAGTAACCCGAACATCGTGCCTTTCTCTCATCCCTAAGAATAACTGATGGCCGACCATACCATCGCCACCCAAAATTAATATTTTCATTAAATAGCTTGCCCTTTTAGCTCAATCATCCAATCATTTAATTGATTTAATAAATTATCACGTTGGAAGTGACTTTCATAATATCGATGTCCGTTGGAACCCAATTCATCCAGTTGATCTTGTGATAAAGATTTCATTTCTAACACAGCATCAGCCAATAATTTTGGATTTCCACTTTCCACGGCAAGTCCCGCATTGGCTTCTTGAATAATATTTGCGCCCTCTCCATCTAAAGCTGCAATAATAGGCTTTTTGCAAACTAGATAGGATTGTATCTTAGCTGGGATCGTTAAAGCAAAAAGTGGATCTTTTTTCAGACTAACCAATAAAACATCTGAGCAAGCATAGAATTTAGACATACTACTGACTGGGTGCTGGCCTAACCAATAAACTGTATTCTCTAATCCTTGTTCTTTTATCTGAGCTTCCAGCCACTCACGCTTTGAACCATCCCCAAGAAAGATCCACTTAATTTCAGGATGGTCCTTCAATAAAATGGCTGCTTCTAGAATATTCCCCACATCTTGAGCTATGCCAATATTACCCGAGAATAAAACACGAAAGCCTTTTGGAAATAAAGCATCCTCCTTTTCACATTCTGATCGATCTAATGATTGATAAATCGATTCAGCTGTCTGTGGGAAATAGCGCAATTTATCTTTTGAGACATCTAATTTTAGAATTGGATCAAAATATGCACGTGAAGTCGTTAAAATATAATCACTTTGACTATAGATCATCTTAACTAAAGCTCTCACCCACCCGAGTATTCTTTTAGAGCGGATGATATTAACCGCAGTTAATGTCTCTGGCCAAAGATCCTGAACCCAAAACAAAATGGGTACTTTCAAAAATTTTTTTATAACAATGGCAGGAATTCCTACCGTTATCGGAGATGGTTCATAAACCAATACTACATCAGCGCCTTTTGCTTTAAATATTCCTTTGATGCTTGCAAAAAATGCGAATGATAAATAGTTAAGTATTAATTGAAGTCCTTTTTTCTTTCCCCTGGGAATCAGTGGAACACGATATATTTTAATAGGTCCTAAGTCTTCCTCAGTCTGACCAAAAAAACTATAACCAGGATAAAAAACACCTGCTGGATAATTAGGCTTTCCAGTTAATACAACAACTTCATGGCCTAATTCTACAAGTCCTTGTGCAATATCATTAATACGAAAAGACTCAGGCCAAAAGTACTGAGTTACGATCAATATTCTCATGCCACCACACATTGCAAGCTAGTTTTTTTAACTTCTGTTAATGCCCACTGATAATATTCTTTTAATGCTTTTTTAAAGTCTGCACTTGGCTGATAACCGAATGCTTGCTGCGCCGCTGAAATATCAGCTAAACTTTCTCTTACATTTCCAGGAGGAGGAGCTACATATTCAATGACAGGAGCTGTTTCAGAAATCAAAGAAAGCTCATGGACTAATTGATTAATAGAAATACAAGTTCCGCTGGCAATATTAAAGGCACCTGATAATCCTTGTGTCCTTGCTGATTGGATATTGGCATTCACAACATCAGCCACATTCACAAAATCACGAGTTTGCTCACCATCACCATGAATCAAAATTTTTCGACCATTTAGTAAATTAAAAACAAAGATAGGTATCACATTTCCGTATTCATCAAAGCGCTGATTAGGTCCAAACACATTAAAATAGCGCAAGCACACGACCTCTATCCCATAGAGATCCGCATAAGCTAAACCTACTTTTTCAGCATAAAGCTTAGAACATCCGTAGGGGGTTCTAGGTTCAGCTGGATGAGATTCATTTATAGGAAGATATTTGAGCTCGCCGAATGTCCCCGCCGATGAGGAAAATACGACTTTTTTAACTCGATTTTTTCGAGCAGCCTCTAATACTTGAAGAGTCCCCATGACATTAATATCAGCATCCAAAAATGGATTATGAATAGATCGCTTATTACCCACCGCCGCAGCCAAGTGGAATATAACGTCTACATCTCGAGTCATTCTCTCAAGTAAAAGTGGGTCTCTTATATCACCCTGAACAAATTGGGCACTGGGCAAAAATGAAAGATTTCCTGAATGCCCAGATAATAAATTATCAATAACTGCAACTTCTGCACCTTGTGAAATCAATTTTTTTACCAAATTTGATCCAATAAATCCAGCACCCCCTGTGACTAAACATTTCATAATTAAATCCTTTTATTTTATTCACCTATTCTATAAAGCATATATCAAAATCATTTTCAATTTTAACTACTAGGTCCTGATTTTTTTCTTTATCACTTCGATGATTATTCAGATGATCTACCAGTAGATGCATATTTATATCCATAATAATAACCAGTTCCAGATAAATGAGGTCTTTTATGATTCAGCACAAAACCATCGACAGTAATAGCATGTGATTGCAGCATTTTAATTGCTCGTCTAACATCATTAAAGCGCTCCGTTATTCTATCGACAACAAAAAGGTTAACATCCGTATGTCTTGCAATCAAAATCGCATCTATCACTGATAAAACAGGCGCTGTATCTATGACAATTCGATCAAATTGAGTTCGTGCATATTTAATAAGCTTTTCAAATTCATCACTTTGAAGCAAATCAATGGGATGTTTAACATGTTTTCCTGAACCAATAAAACTCAGTCTGGAGTTACTCTCTTGAATAATATCCTTAAAATCACAGTTGCCTTCTAAATAGAGTGCTAAATTCTTATCATTATAACGACCC
>CAIQCE010000343.1 GCA_903870185.1 uncultured Gammaproteobacteria bacterium | reverse complement strand
GTTGAAACTTCTTTTCCTCGATTGTCATAAAAAACTACATTTAATTGAGTCAGTTTTGACAAAACTCTAATTTCTAAATGACCCATATAATTCGTCGAGGGATTTTGTATAAATAAACAATAGAAATCATAGCCCCCATCATTTTGAAGAGCTTTAAGTAAATCTTCCTTAAATTTTCCTAATAGTGCAGGAGTTTTAGAAGCTGCATATTGTTTGATATAAGCGGTTAAAAATGTTTGTAATTGGCCTGTAAATTCTGCACTAGCTTTACGAGCTTCAATTACCTCCACTATTTGAGCAGCAACATGACTCAAATACTCTCCAATATTATTTTCTAGCTCCTTAGAAACAGCAAATTTTAAATCGGCTGGCTCTCGATAGTGTCTCATCAAATGCCGTGATGTCAGCACTCCTCGTGCTGCTTGCCAAATGGTGGAATAGGGACATGTGGCATACTGGGATTTATAAGCAAAGAATTTATTACCTTTTAACGAAATAAGTTCTGGGGTTTGATGAGCTGAAAAGTGTCGAGCCTCATCCACAGCCATGAGTTCTTCAGCGGCACCCCAAACAGAGGCTTCTTTATCAACTAATTGATCAAATTCTGAATCTTCCTTAGAATCGGCACCGGCTTCAGGAGCTGCATGATCTACCGGGATAGCTGATTCTCGACCTAAGATTTCATCATGGATTAGTTCCTCTGATGCAATTAATAAGTCATAATGATCCCCATTGAACAACAAATTAAGATCCTGTAGCTCATTAGGGTCTGCCAGCCTTAATGTAGTGCCATTTTGAATATTCGAAATGACGATATTAACTTTATACATTTCTTGAATAGCTCGAATTTCAATGTCACCACCCCAAGTCTGATCACTCTCTATAGCTGCCAAGTAATCATTTATTCCATCGCTTATAATATAAGATTGAATGGCAATTTGAGCAGCTTCTCTTGACTCAGCAGTCTTTGTTCCTGCCGTTAATTGCAGACCTAAAGATTCAATCTTCTCTCTTAAAACTTCAGGGATTCCATTTAAGTTACCATCACTGATGAGTTGAACTAATTGGCTGACAATGGCTTCATAATATTCCGCTTGATGTTCTCGTATGTATCCGGCTACTAGATGACGAAATTGAGCCTGATCACGCACTTCATGAATTAGATCAAGACGATCACCCTCTCGTAACTCAGCTAAACCTATTAGAATCGCTTGAAAAAAACAATTTCCATCACTTCTAGTAGGAACTAAGTTATAAGCTTGACCATCTATTATGTACAGTCTATTTCCATCTTCATCTATTAGAGATTTTATTCTTTTTGCACTGTGCGGCTCATTTGGGCGCTCAACTGGAACAACCAAAGCAACCTCATCTTCCAATGCAGTAGGTTTCACACCTAAAAATGCAGACCGATGATTTCCTTCTGCAGGACGTGCAGCAGCACCACCTGGAGATGGTTCAACCACAACAGCAGGTCTTGCACTAGCCCTGGGTGATGATGCAGGCGCTGGCGCTGGAGCTGGAGCTGGAGCTGGAGCTGGAGCTGGAGCTGCTGCTGAACGAACTCTTAATGGAGCTACAACTATTTTAGGCGCAGGTGCAGACAAAGCATCACTCTGTGCATCTGCATCAACTATATCATTTACTTCCCTAGTAGCCGCACTCGAAGCATCCCACCCACGATCACCTACATCTCTCTTCATATTATTGCCCTCATATTATTTCATTTCCTAGTAAAAACAGCGGTAGCTGATTTTTAGAAAATCAGTAAAATCGTTTATATGAAAATCATTGAGAGGAAATAATTGTGAAAATTTAATATCTAAAAATCCAAAAAAATTGGAATTATTAAATCATAAATTGTCAGATTTTCCTGCTCAATAATTACAAATCCATGAGCAAGTTGTATCACCATAAAAATGAAAAAAATACAGTTGTTGTAAAATAAAATATCCCCATGTTTTAATTAGAGTTTCGCCTAAATCTTCGTTTTTCTCGAAAAAAACGATATATTTTATAAATTTTCACAAATTTAATATTTTCAACTTAATGTATTTAATAGCAAATGAACTAAACTTAGATTTAGCTAATGGTGAAAAATATTGACTCAAAATCCTGCAGATTTTAAAAATTGAAAAATTTAAT
>CAIQCE010000342.1 GCA_903870185.1 uncultured Gammaproteobacteria bacterium | reverse complement strand
GCCATCTCTCGAAATTGAAAAATTTTGAGTTTTGAATTTTGGAGCCAGGCACCAAAATACTGACGGAGCCTGGCACCAAAATAATTAATTTATAGAGATGCCCTTAAGTTCTCCTTAATTTTCATTTGACTAAAAATTAGAATCTCTTTAGATTCGATATTTTTTACTCTCTCATGGAGGAGACGGAATGCCTAATTCAATCAATAAACTCGGTTCTGAAATAGATCACTCAGCCTGTGGCGTTGGCTTGATGGTCAACTTGCAGCGAGCCACTCAGGATTTAGTGCTTCGTGCCACTCGGCTCTTGGGCGGGTTTGATTATCGATCTGGATTCAATCCGGTTACTGAAGAAAGTGATGGGGCCGGAATCCGATTTTTTGGATTATCGACTGCGTTCTTTAAAGAAAAATTCACTCCTGCTGGAACGACTGATGTACCCAACTTAGCCGAGGGTCAATATGCCATCGGTCAATACTTTTTGCCGAATGATGAGGCTGAACTTGCTCGTTCAAAAGCGCTGGTCGAAGCTGAGGCACTGAAAAAAAATCTCCGAGTGGCGAGGTGGAGAGATGTAAATGCGGATATCGATCCAACCGCCATTTCAGAAAATGCATTTAAGAAAAAGCCCGCTCTTTGGCAAGCCTTACTCGTTCCTGTATCCCCCGTTCATAATTTAGAGGAGCGGGTTCAACAAGCCACTGTATCGATCACCAATCAAGCGATTGAGGAAGATATAGGCCTCACCATCGTTTCTCAAAGTTCTCAATCGATTGTCTATAAAGGGATGATTGAGGGTTCTAAGCTCGCCTTATTTTATAAGGATTTAACTCATCCCTTGTTTACTGCAAAAGCCGCGATTGTGCATGGGCGTTGGGCGACTAATACCAATCCTCAATGGAAGAGAGCTCAGCCTTGTGTGAATTTTTTGGCTCACAACGGAGAATTTAATTCGGCTGGAGCGAATGCGATTGAGATGCGAAATGAGTTGAATACATTGAAAGCCAATCCGAAATTTATGGCAGAAAATCCCAGTTTTGAAGGGATTTATCCTAATAATGGATCGGATTCTATGCAGTTTGATTTGGAATTAGCAAATCAAATGGCAATACATCATTGCTCGATAGAGGAAGCTTATTTGCGATTAATGCCACCGGCTTATTCGAATAAGTATGATGCTGAAATCAATGCGATGCTGAAAGTTTTTCGTATGAATCGAACGCCTTACAACGGTCCCGCATTGGTTGCGATGGGAGCCGATGGTACTTATCTCGCGGGGATTGATAAGTCTGGTTTGCGGCCTTCTCGTTCTGCAGAGTTGAGAGATAAAGACGGTCATTTAGTAGAGGTGCATGTCGCTTCGGATGATTATCATATTGATGCCCCACCTGAAGGTGCTATTGATAAAAGCCAATTAAGACCTGGCGGTATGGTAATGGTTACACCCGAAGGTGAGTTTTTAGGAACTCATGCCATCCTAGAGCGTGTTCGAGCTCAAGTCGTCGCGCGTATGGCAACAGCTGAGAAGGCAGTAGCGGGTGCAGGAGCAATGCCAGCTGATGACAATTATTTTCAGTCCCAATTAAAAAAACGTGTGATCAGCTTAGCTTCATTGACGACTAAAGAGTTTTCAGCCGCTAAAGATTTGGTTCCTGTTGCGAGACATAAACCTAAGACAGTGGATTTAAATCGTAAGCATTTGGCTGTTTTTTTTAATCTCGAAGAGCAGAATGCGACTATTCATATGGCTACTCATGGGGCAGAACCAGGAGGGGCGATGGGGAATGATGTCGATCCGCTCGGAGTATCGAGAAAGCCACGTCACATAGCGGCTCATACACGCCAACATTTTGCAGAGGTCTCTTCTCCTCCTTTAGATTCAAAAAAAGAAAAAGATGTTTT
>CAIQCE010000341.1 GCA_903870185.1 uncultured Gammaproteobacteria bacterium | reverse complement strand
GCTTGAATACCATGAGCTGCCATTTTTTCAATGACTCGACTTGCAGACACCGGAAGCTTCACCACAAATTCATGGAAGAAAGGCCGATTAAATAGGACTTTTACTCCAGGAACTTTACAAAGCAAGTTGAGTAAAGTTTGTGAATTTTGATGTGCATTTAAAGCCACTCGTCGAAGACCTTCAGCGCCCATTAAACTTAAATAAATAGTGGCAGCCGTTACTACCAATCCTTGATTCGTACAAATATTGGAAGTCGCTTTCGCACGACGAATATGTTGCTCTCGAGTTTGAAGCGTCAAAGTAAATCCAGGACGTCCTTGAGTATCTACTGTACGACCTACGATACGGCCTGGCATCTGACGAATATAGGCTTCTTTGCAACACATGAATCCGAAATAAGGACCACCTGATGCTAGAGGCACACCTAAAGGTTGGCCTTCACCGCAAGCAATGTCAGCCCCATTTTGGCCCCAATCACCTGGTGCTTTTAAAAGTGCCATCGCAGTAGGATTCACTTGAGCGATCACTAAAATATCGTGTTTTTTAGCCCAATCAGTTAACGCATCGACATCCTCTAAATTTCCAAAGAAATTAGGTTGAGGAATAATTAAAGCAGCGATTCCATTAGGATCGATTTCTGTGAGCTGGCTAATATCAATTACGCCTTCAGCAATCGCAACTTCTTCTAATTCCACCTGCTGATATTTTAAAATCGCTTGCAAAGCACTTCTATAGATTGGATGCACTGAACGTGGAACTAGTACACGCTTCAATTCACTTTTTTTCAAACGTAAAGCCATTAAAATCGCTTCGGCCAAAGCGGTTGCTCCATCATATAAAGAAGCATTGGAAACATCCAATCCCATCAACTGAGCCATCATGCTTTGATATTCGTAAATTACTTGCAAGCTGCCTTGACTGGCTTCTGCCTGATAAGGCGTATAAGCGGTTAAGAATTCTCCTCGACCCGTAATTTCCCAAACAGCTGCGGGGATATGATGCTCATAAGCACCCGCACCGATAAAACATTTTCCCGGTTTTATTGAAGGTGCACGATCCATCATTAATCGGGCTAATTCTAATTCGTTAAAACCTTCAGGCAATTTTTCAAGTTCACCACGAATTAAATCAGGTGGAATTTCATCAAAGAGTTCGGCAAGAGAACTAATACCAATGTCATTCAACATCGATTTGAGATCCTCTTCAGTATGAGGAATAAAAGGCATCTTTAACTGTTCCTATCGGTCAAATTAATCTTCTATGCTAACTAAATAAGCATCAGCATCCATCAGGTCTTCTAATTCTGCTTCATCTGTTGGGCGAATTCGGAATAACCAACCCTCGGCATAAGGTTCTTCATTCACTAAAGCTGGTTTGTTTTCTAAGGCCTCATTAATTTCAATGATTTCCCCAGACAACGGACTATAAACATCGGAGGCTGTTTTTACAGATTCCACTACTGCGGCTTCATCACCTAAATCATAAGTGCCATTAAGCTTAGGAAGCTCAACATAAACTAGCTCACCTAAAAGATCTTGAGCATGATCTGTAATACCAACGGTAAAGGTACCGTCATTTTCTCGTCGCACCCATTCATGAGTTCGACTATATTGTAAATCTCTGGGACATTCGCTCATTCCTGTTCTCCTTAATTTAATACTTGATTATTCAAAACATTTTTTACCGTGACGAACAAAGGGCGGCTTAATCACTCGAACCGGAATCCATTGACCTCGACGATCCACTAAAGCTTCTCCTTCCGTACCGACAGGCACTCGGGCTAAAGCGATCGCATAATTTAATGTAGGTGAAAAACTGCCGCTCGTTATTTCACCTTCACCAATATTTTCTACATTCACTAATTGATGGTTACGCAAAACCCCTTTTTCCTGCATGACTAAACCAACAAGCTTGTGTTTAACCCCTGCTGCTTTTTGTTGAAGCAACGTTTTTTTACCAATGAAATCGCGAGCTTCATCTTTCCAATCGATGGTCCACGCTAAATTCGCTTCCAAGGGACTGACGTCTTCATTCATATCGGAACCGTAAAGATTAAGCCCCGCTTCCAATCGCAAAGTATCCCGAGCGCCTAATCCACAAGGAGGAACTCCAGCATCGATAAAACGTTTCCACATTTCGACCACTTCAGAAGCTGGCAAAATAATTTCTAATCCATCTTCACCAGTGTAACCTGTACGAGCAAAACAATAGCGATCAGTTTTAAATAAAGTGAAGGGTTTTAATGCGGATAATGAGTCTGAAAATTCTGGAAACAAAGACTGAGTTTTTTGAATAGCTTCAGGACCCTGCACTGCCAATATGGCTAGATCTTTATGTTCTTTGAGCGTCACTTTAAAAGAAGTAGCTGATTGTTTTAGCCAAGCGAAGTCTTTATCACGAGTGCCGGCATTCCATACGATTCTATAAAATTCGGGACCAAAGCGAAAAACGATTAAATCATCGATCACTCCACCTTGCTCGTTTAACATACAGCTATACAAAGCCCCTAAATCTTTAAGCTTAGCGACATCATTGGCCAAAGCATATCGTAACAAAGCAGTAGCATCAGCACCTTCCACATCGACGACTCCCATATGTGAGACATCGAATAATCCGCAATGTTCTCTCACATGGTGATGTTCTTGAAGTTGAGAACCATAATGAATCGGCATCTCCCAACCAGCAAAATCCACACACAGCGCACCTGCTAATTGGTGCTGCTCATACAAAGGCGTTCGTAGAGTCATTCTATTTCCCTGAAGCCAAAATTTAAGAGGGTATAAAAAGATTCGTATTATATCGAGATCTTATGTGGATGAATAGGGGGGGGGTAGGGATGATTCTGTTGCTCAGCACTCTACAGTAACTATCAAACCATGCAGGGTGGTCACGTGTAGGGTGGTCCCAAGCGCAGCGCACTAGTGTCCGGGAAAAATTAGTCATAGGAACCTCCTGCTTTAAGAAATTGATTTTTCCCTTTGCCAGCATCCTTTAGTATCCTATAAAGGGTAGTCCTTTCATAAAGCTTTAAACAAATCATAATCCTTATCTTT
>CAIQCE010000340.1 GCA_903870185.1 uncultured Gammaproteobacteria bacterium | reverse complement strand
ATGGACATGTCTCCTATCCAAAATAATGCAGGGAATATTACTCCCTTAATCCTAGAAAATCAATTAATATATTTTACTAGTCACTACTTTTCAAAATTTTTAGGTGCCCCGCTCGGGACAAGGGTTATTTGGATTTTTATAAGGAATTTTTTGGAAAAGTGCTTAAGTCAGGAATAATCCTCATCCTCTAGAAATATTTTTTGGCGAGCAATACCCCTAGCTATAAGATGATGTAGGGCGCCTGGATAATCAATTCGCGCTTTTCGTGGCATGCGCCTATTCAGCAATATTTGGCCTGCTTAGGCAATACCGGGATTTGAGTAAGTTGACAACTTACGTACGTCCCCTATGTATTTCTTGGCCGTTTATCAGAACCATCAGCCACCGGCTCTATACCTGCCTCTTGCTTTGAACGCTTACGCCCCACGCTTGAAGTGGAGTCAGCCTCTCCTTTTAAGCTAGAAGCTAAAGGGCTGCTTGACCCAAAAAGACCAACCCCCCTTAAAGCAGACGCTGAACTAGGAGCGCGTGATTCGGAAGCCCTCTCTGCAGAAACTGGTGCGATAGAAGAGGCTGATACTTCTACATTAGAATCAGCTGAGGAAGAATCTTCAAGCGACATACCTGGAAGAGCAGCCTCAGATCCTGCCATTGAATCTGCCATAAGAATCTCATCACCAGGAACTAAATTCATTACAGCTGAAAATGTTTTTGTAGGATCTTTATCTTTAGTCAATAAGCCAAAAAAACCATCACCACCTAAATAAATTAATTCGATAGTTTCACCGGCAACTGCAGAACTTGGCATTTTAATATCTGAATTAAATAAAAAACTTTTGACCACAATTGTAAGGCCACATGTTTTTACCAAACTGTGTAATTGTCGCATCGTTTTCATGAAAACTTCTTCTACATAATCTGGCGGTACTTCTTGCCAATGAGCTTTAAAAGCAGCATCAGCTAATTCCGTACTGGGAATTGCATAGGCAGCTTGGATAGCCGAGGTCTCGAGAGAAGAAAGTCTTGGTAGTATGTCATGAAGACTTAGTCCTGACAGTACCCGGTAGCGCTTTAATATATCAATTAAACAACTTCTTGTCGGTTCGCTGCTGCTGACTCCTGCTGCTGCAGATTCGACCCTTGGCTCTGCTGCTGCGGGGTGGCGTTTGCGTGCCTCTATTTTTTTAGCTTGCACACCAAGTCTTGCATCAGCAGCAACCGCTGCACTACTATCGTTATTAATAGGGCGCTCCAAATCAGGCGGAGGAACGAAACTAAAGCCCCCTGTTATATCTCGATATATAAGCATCCCTCCCCGTTTTTCTGCTTCAACTCGCGCATCTTCAATCAAAGCTGCTTCATGATGTGCGCATAAATGTTCACCCACTTGATGCTTCAGAATTTTACTTTCCTTTGAATGAGGTGGATACGTATTATCTGCATTAGCTAAACCGCCTATGGCATGACCACCGGCTCCGGCTCCAATTTCACCTACTCCCTGTGTAACTACCGTTTTTTCTTTAATTTTGTCATACATCTCTTCATCTACCCCATATTTCATCATCATCAGCCCACTGTACTTCGTATGATGAAAATTTGGATAGCGGGCAATATGTTGGCCAACAACCTTTTCTCTTGGGAGATATGCCAAAAAAGTTGTTTCCCGCTCACTGACAATAGTAATAGGTACACTAATTGTTTTCTCGTAATTCATAGCTGGAATGTGATTGGGTCTACACACTACATAATCTACCGGAGTAAATAACAGAGTATAGACCTTGCCCGAATAAGGTCTCTCAGCTCTGCCATTTGTCTGCCATCTTGGCCTAAGTCGATAAGGCAACATTTTATCGGGGTAAGCCTTTAAACCATAAGCATAGCGGAGAGCATGATAGGGTGTATCAGCTGTTGATATATAAGGATTGTACTCATTGTCAGCGAACAGCAGCGCAACCTCTAAAGCCTCTTGGATCAATTCACCCCTTTTTCGTTTGGCACTGAGTATTTTAAGATTGTCATGATATTGAGCATAATTTTTGGTATAGGCATCCTGCAGTGCATCACCAAGATGATCATAATTAAAGTATTCAACGTGCTCTTTACCCGTTTTACTACGGCTTATGCTCGGGTGGTGGTATTCACCCGTTTGACTAAGGCTTTTGAGCTGGTGCTCGAGCAATAAAGCTCTATGTTCTCGCTCACTTGGTGTTGCACGCACCTCAAGGGCACGACTATACATGACTTTTTCCCGTTCATCTTGATGGCGGTGCTCGCGCCGCATCCTAGATGACCAGATCTTAGTGTTGTAATGGACCCCCCGGTATTGGGCGATAAAAAAATTATAACCCACTTGTTTATAGGTTTCCTCAGTCAAATTACCGGCTAGCGCTAAGGCATTTAGGCGAGACAGTGCATGATGTTCCTTAATGGTGATAGGTCTAGGATGATGTATCTCAGCCCGCTCTAGAATCCTGTAACCCACATTTCGAGTCGTCCTTAACCCCTTCTCTTTAGTCAAAAATATACTAGTTTGGCCATATTCCCCCATTTTTTTTGCCATAGTTTCTAGCGCATGACGCATCATCCGTGGCTGCAGTTCATACCTTGGAATAGCCTCATCATCAGAATCATCTGATATTGCTTCAGCAAAATAAGAGCGTTTTTTAGTCTCAATACTCTCAAGATTGCTTTTAATTTCTTCGGCAGTCAAACTCAGTGGCAATCTATTAGCAGTTACTTTTGCTAGCAGCAAACGATCAATCAAGCATACTGGGTCATTCCAATCATCACTACGCCCTAATTGATACAGAATAGTGGTCATTAACTTGTAGCTTAGGGCCTCTGCATTTTCAGCTTCTGGCAATTCATACCAACCATTAATACCTGGGTCTTTGCTGCAAGTAATGTAACTGACTGGCCCCGCGTGCCTTAATATTGCCACCCT
>CAIQCE010000339.1 GCA_903870185.1 uncultured Gammaproteobacteria bacterium | reverse complement strand
CAACATAATAAGAAAAGTGATACTAAGAAATTCAAACATTTTAACTGTCTCCCATAGAATTTTAAGACTGAAGCATAGCAAAAGGTGCGATTTGATTCATCAAAATTTTCTTGAAAAAAACCGATCTAAATCATACCCATTAGCGAATAAAAATACATGAAAAATGCCCACCAAAATCTGGCTCACCTCGATGAGTAGCCCGACGACAACTAAAAAACCTTTCTTCATCTGGATAAGTGTCAAATGCAGCTTCAGAAGAGACCTTTTTTAAATTTAAACCAATCAAACGGTCTTTAACATAATTTAACAAATCGAATTGAAAATAGCTTGGGCGAATAGAATCTTTAAAATAGCACTTATTTTTAGACCCATCTTTTAAAAATTGATCGTGAAATTCCTGACTCACTTCATAAGAATTTTGGTGTATACAGGGACTGATGCTCGCAGTAATTTCGGATGAGCTCGCACCCAACTCAATCATTTTTAAAACAGTGGATTCAATAATCCCAGCCCTCGCACCCTTCCAACCTGCATGAGCCAAACCTATGATCCCCATCTGCTCATCCACTAACAATATAATTGGACAATCAGCACTATCAGACGCTAAAACGATTCCAGATAATTGAGTCACCATGGCATCAGCCTCTGGCTTCATAGATTCATCCCAAGGATGCTCCACTAAAACCACCTTATTACTATGGCAATTTTTCACAGTAACAAGAGAATTCAGAGAACACCCTAAATAATTCATCGCTCGAGATCGATTTTCCTGAACTTTTTCAGGATTATCTAAACCTGCGTAAGAACAGTTTAAGGAATCATACCAACCTTCACTAACCCCACCCTTTCGTGTAAAAAAAGCATGTTTAATGGTAGCAATATTTTCCAAAAATGGATCTTTTATGATTTCAGACATAATATAAAATACTCACATTAAGCTCTAATTTATTCTTAAAACCAACAGGTTCAACTTCAGTTAATATCTCAAGTGAATACATCTCGCATAGTTTCTAAAGCTCATCGGGCACCAGCTCCAGCAGCTGGAGCACCAGTAACAGCTGCTCTTTTTTCCAAGAGAGTTTTCAAGTGAGCACGGAGGTCCTTCAACCAATCCACCGAGGCCAATGCTGCTGCATGTGTCGTATCAAACGAAGCTTCCGCTGCCTCCCCATTTAGAACTTGCAAAAGCTCTTGCACGGCATTTTGCTCAGGAGATCCAGTCGATGCAAATAGTGAGGGACCACGAGCTGCACCTGGAATTTTTATGGCTGTACAGTTCTCTAATTGATGTCGAATTAAGAGTTCAGCTGCTTCCAATTTCCCAGCTTTCAAGGCAACCTCAATGAGTGCTTTAAGCTCTAAAAATGCCCTCGGCCCTGCTTTCAATGCCCCTCTATTAAGTAGCTTCATCAAGACAGAAACATAGCCTCTTTCAGCAGCCAGATACAACGGGGTAATGTGACTAGGCGGAGACCCATCGACATTAAGACGCTTTACCTCTTCCAATATGAAATCGGCGATATCAGCCCGCCCTCTCTCCAAAGAATTCAGCAATAATTTAACTCTACCTAGTTTGCTGTTCATCACAACAAAATTGCCATCAGCGCCTAATGCTAACAATTTTGTGGCGATTTCAAATTCAGATTTATCCAAAGCTTGAGCAAGCAATTCATTAAGATCTGATTTAGTCAGCGTTTCATAAAGGCTTTTTATCGAAAAGAACGAATTAATGAAATTACGATCTGATAGGGGCATCCCCCCCCCAAACGGCGGGATTCTTTTGAATAGATTGATAAGCTGTAATTTAGGATCCTTTAACCTCGCACCCAGATCAAATAACAGCTGAGCAATGTCAAGCCTTGAATTTCTTAATGCCAAAGAGAATGCTGTGACAGGAATGGGGCCGTGTTGCTCAGTATCCAAACTTATACCACGCTCAATTAACAAGCGAACCAACACACGAACCAACTCAAGATCCCCTATCCCAACAACTGATATGAGCGCATTAGGTGGAAGTTCAACACCTTTTAGAATTAAAGCCTTAATAGTTTCAGCATCGGCTTTTTTTTCAATGGCAACAGCCAAGGGTTTATTACCCCTAGGCCCACAGCTGCTTACATCAAGACCATCCAATTTCAATAAAAAATTAGTGATATCAAAACGTGCTCTCAGTAGAGAATCAAAAAATAAACTGACTTCACCTACCCCAGGCTTAATGAACTTAAAATTAGGATTCGCGCCAAGCGCTTTCAATTTAATTGCTATGTCGAATTTAGCTTTTTCCAGAGCCAATGAAAATAATTCATTAACAGGTGTTCCGGCAATAATGTCACGAATAGCAGGCATTTCCAAAACAAAATTAATAAAATCTGGATCAGCTGAGATCGCCTTTTTCAGTGCACTCAACAACAATTTCGGATCCACCGAACTTAAACTCACTCCTCTTGCAAATAACTCTTTTGCAATCACAAACTGATCTTTTTTTAGTGCCGCAGAAATTGGCGTGGCGCAATCAGGCCCTGGCGCATTCATATCAGCACTTTTCTCAATCAGTCTACGAACGAGAGCAAGATCCCCTCTTATAACAGCTGCAATAAGCGCTTGGGGGCATCTCCTCGGATCAGCTCCTTTCGCAAGCAATGCATTAACAATATCACTGCTAGCTTCTTTCCGTATGGCCACAGCCAAAGGTGTCTCACCATTCGGACCAGGAGCATCTACGGCAATATCGTCCTTTTCTAACAAGGCAGTAACCACACCCGCATGATTATTTTGTGCAGCAATATAGAGAGATGAAACATAAAAAACGGGAGGGGGAGATAGACTACCATCATCATTAACTCTAATACCATTGAAAGTGTTACCATGCATTGTAGCAGTCTCGGGCTTAAAGCCAACAACTGGCATCGCAGCGATATGCATCTGAAACGGAACAGCGGCATTCACATCAATACCCTCTACACCTAACAAAGCTCGTACAAAATCTTCATGTCCTGCTGCTGCTGCGGCAAACAGCGGTATGACACCTTGGGAATTTGGTTTATTCACCTCAACCTCTCCGGCTTCGAGCAAAGCATCTAAGACTTCAACATTACCATTTTTCGCAAAGGATACTAGGTCATCTGCATCTTTATCAACAACCGCTCCAACCGCTCCAACAGTTCCATAACGCATCAAGACTACTCCTCTAATTAATTAATAAATTCCAAACACAAGCAAATTAAGCCCTTAAACTAACAGCGGGCGCAACAACGGCGGCAGCACCAGCAACACACTGAGGCGGTGCTGAACGTTGCGCAAATAAACCCACTAATACGAGATTAGGGAAAGCTTCGGCAGACTTATCAAAACGTTCATTTAAAATATCACACCATTTCTTCTTAAATGCCTCATATTTTGTGTCAATATATTTAGCCGGTTCTTTTGGATCGCAGTGATCTTGCAACTCACTGTACAACTTAGACCAGTCTTTTCTAAATTCCTTCATAAAAAATTCTTTAAGTTCATGAATAAATCCTTTCCAATCAACCACAGGCAATGGAGATCTTTTCTCCAATAAGTGGCGAGCGCGCGAAATGATCAAAACCCAAGCCTCAGACGATACAAAACTATCTGGCATAACACTGACCACAGAAAAATCACTACATTGCGCAATCAACTTCGACTGAAATTCTAGCTTTTCAAATAATTCACGTACTTTTTTTAACTGAGAAAAGTAGTCTTTTAATGTCAAATAGCACAGATCTTCTACAAGAACACTTTTTCCACGCTCTTTGGACTCAGCCTCATTAAGAGCTTTTCGACGTTTTGCTAAAAGGGGCTCAAATCCCCCTTTCAATTTAGTAAATAGGCGCATTAGAACTGCCGGATCCCCTATATTCAACGGACCAAGGCCTGGGTCTGCGCTCGATAAAATCATCTCACAAGAGCCAGCCTTTCCCTGCCTTGCCGTGCGACCATAAGCTTGATCTTCTACACGTTCATTTTGTGGATAAGAGGCAATAAGAACATGTAAATTATCCGCATTAATATCCGTACCTCGTCCAGCTACATGAGTTGCCACCGTAATTGTGCCAGCAATACCTGCTCTTGTTATGATTGAACCCTCATGCTCCGATTGAAGTTCGTTAAGAACTTGATGAGTGGATTCTTTTCCATTCAGAAAACGACTAAAACTGATTGTTTGAGCAATCGTATTAAACAAAACCAATACAGCTTGTTCTCCTTTTTGAGCAGCAATAATCGATTCATAAATTTCCATATAATGAATCTCATCATAGTATTCATCCAGTTTCTTATCTCCTTTCTCATCCGGTTTTTTAGGCTCAAATCGACATAATTTAAACCCACGATTCTCTCTCAGAGAAGGTAGATGGGAAGGTGCTTCAAATGAATCGATTCCATAGGTTTCACTCAATTCATCCCGAATAAAAGTGCCTCCTAAGGTTCCTGTTAAGCCATACAATTCGTAGCCTTTAAAAAAAGAAGAATGAGAGAGTGAAGCTGCGGTATAGGATTCAAGT
>CAIQCE010000338.1 GCA_903870185.1 uncultured Gammaproteobacteria bacterium | reverse complement strand
TACGTAGGGTGGGCAAAGCGTTAGCGTGCCCACCCTACATTTCAAATAGTCTCGCAGTAAGATCTAGACGTTGGCCCGCGCTTCACTTGGGCCCAACCCACGCACGGGGACAAAAGAGCAATTTCAAATTAACAATATTGCCCAGCACACCAACCACTCGCCCAAGCCCACTGAAAATTAAATCCACCTAGATGGCCCGTCACATCGACCACCTCTCCAATAAAATACAAACCGGGGATTTTTTTGGATTCCATCGTCTTTGAAGAAAGCTCGTCGACATCAATACCCCCTAAGGTTACTTCGGCTGTTTTATAACCTTCGGTGCCCTTTGGAGTAATAGACCAACGAGTGATTTGATCAACGATCGCTGCTCGATCTTTATCTTTAAGATTCGCCAAAGTTTGAGTACCCAATTCTTCAGGCAACAAACTGGTTACCAATCGCTTCGGCAACAATTCTGATAAAAGAGTTCTGATCTCGGCTCGTGGGCGTGCAACTTTTTGGCTTAATAAAAATTCATCCAAATCATGATCAGGCAACCAATTAATTTCAATCGGTAGTCCTTCTCTCCAATAACTGGAAATCTGCAAAATAGCGGGGCCACTCAAACCTCGATGGGTAAACAACACTGCCTCTTCAAAACTTTGTTGCTCACAACTCACTCTGCAAAATGCGGATAATCCCGAGAGTTCTTGATAATGTTTTAAATCAGATTCTGAAAGTGTGAAAGGCACCAGTGCGGCTCTTCTGGAATGCAGCTTAAGGCCAAATTGTTGGGCTACATCATAACCCCAACCCGAAGCGCCCATCGTAGGAAATGAAAGTCCACCCGTCGCAATCACGAGTGAATCGGTCTTACACATTCCAAAACCGGTCTTCAATAAAAATCCTTGTTGATGCTCAATGGATTCCACTGTCACATTTAATTGAATTTCCACCCCCACACTCTCAGATTCTTCACGCAAACAATGCACGATATCTTTGGAAGAAGTGTCACAAAATAATTGACCTAAGGTTTTCTCATGATAGGAAATTTCATAACGATGAACTAATTCCAGAAAATTTTCCGGTTTATATCGACTTAAAGCTGAGATACAAAATGAAGGGTTCTGAGATAAATAATGGAATGGCTTCGTGTGAAGGTTGGTGAAATTACAACGCCCACCCCCGGAAATTAAAATCTTCTTACCCATCTTGTTGGCGTGATCTAAAACCAAGACCCGCCGACCTCGCTTAGCTGCCTCGATGGCACACATCAGCCCCGCTGCGCCGGCTCCCACTATAATCACTTCGTAATTTTTCATAATTGATAATTTAATGCAGGTGCTTTACCCTATGTATCCTTGGTTCACCATAACTCCTTGAGATCTAAGATGCAAACCCCTAAAGCTGTGATTTTATTTTCCGGCGGTCTTGATTCCACGACTTGTCTAGCGCTCGCACAAGAAGAAGGATTTGAGGCTTATGCCCTGAGCTTTGATTATGGACAGCGCCATCGTGTCGAACTCGAAGCAGCGGCCCGGGTCGCCCAATCCTTTGGAGCCAAGGCCCATAAAATCATTCGCTGCCCTCTCACGGAGTGGGGTGGATCAGCACTGACGGATGATTCAATCGAAGTTCCTACCGAACATGATTCTACTAAAATCCCAGTCACTTATGTGCCGGCTAGAAATACCATTTTCCTGAGTTTGGCGATGGCATGGGCTGAGGTGTTGGGTGCTTACGATATTTATTACGGTGCCAATATCATCGATTATTCTAACTACCCTGATTGCCGACCTGAATTCATCGAAGCATTCGAACATCTGGCTAAAGTCGCGACTCAAGCGGGAACTGAAGGCCGATCCCTGAAAATACATGCGCCTTTGCTCCATCTATCCAAAGCTGAAATCATTCAAACCGGTACTCGCCTCGGCATTGATTATAGTCAGACAATGTCCTGCTATAATCCTTCTCCTGCTGGAGAAGCCTGTAGAGAATGCGCGAGCTGCCAACTTCGAATCAAAGGCTTTCAAGAAGCCGGTGTTCCAGACCCTACTCATTATCGAAAGGAATAAACAATCTCATGAAACACACCTCACTCAAATCGATTGCCTTAAGCCTATCCCTAGCGCTCTTCATAACAGGGTGCTCCACTCAAGGGCCTTCCTTGATGAGAAAGCATGATGCTGCTACAGAAAACCTACTCTCAACCTGGAATCAATGGGAAAACATCAACCCTGCTCGCTTGCAAACGATGGAGCCGATTGCTCAACCTGTCGACAAGGGCTGGATTGAGCTCAGCCTGATCTATCAATCCAGCATGAGTCCAGAAGCACTGGAAGCTGCCATTCAAAATTGGGAACAGCTATACCCTAATCACCCAGCCCGCACCTTAATTGAGAATCGAGGTTTATTTTTAAAAGAAACGCCACGTCATGTTGCCCTGTTGCTGCCTTTAAAGGGAGAACTAGCACAATCCTCTGAAGCGATTCGCAATGGTTTCATGGCTGCCTATTATACTGAGAAAGAACATCAGGGATTTGCTCCTAGCATCACCGTTTATGATACGAGCAAAGGCAATGTAGCTGAAATCTATCAACAAGCCATCCACCAAGGGGCTGATTTCGTGGTAGGCCCACTCACCAAGCCTGAAGTCTCAATACTAGCCAGTACCGAATTAAGTGTTCCCACACTCGCCTTGAACAGCGCAGAGGAGACTCAAAAATCTTCAACGAATAATCTCATTCAATTTGATTTATCTTCTCGCTCAGAGGCTCAAGCTGTTGCTCAAAAAGCCTGGGGGAATCATTACCGAGAAGCCGTGATTTTCACTCTGAATGATCCCTGGAACCAAAGTATTGCCGAAGCATTTAAGCAACAATGGAAAGCTCAAGGCGGTGGAATTTTCAAAATCATCACTGTCGAAAATACGAGTCAGTTAGATGCTAGCATTAGACAGTTATTCAATGTACAAATAGTCACTCGTGCCGGAAAAACTCAAAATTTGTTAAAAGATCATGTTAATTTCGATTTTGTATTTCTTGCTACTTCAGCCACCCAAGCTCAATCCATCGTCCCCTTGCTCCGTTATTATTACCAAGGTGAAATTCCTGTCTATGCAACCTCACTAATTTATGATGGAAATGAAAACAAAATGCGTACGCCTGATCTCGATGGAATCGTATTTTGCAGCATTCCTTGGCTAATTTCGCCTGACACTAACTTAAGTCCTTCGCTATTAGAAATTCGCCACAGAATTCAAAGCCTCTGGGCCCCCACATTTAACAAGACCCCTAAATTATTTGCGCTAGGTGTCGATGCCTATGAATTAATTCCTAAATTGAATCAACTCAATTTCTTCCCCAATCTCGGCATCCATGGCGCTACAGGACAACTGTATTTAAGCACCAATCATTCTATCTACCGAGAACTCCTCTGGGCCGAGATTGAAAATGAAGTCGTCGTACCACTGGGAGCCTCTCAGTAAATACGGTATATCAACCCTCAAGAGTTGTGGTTATTCTTTTAAAAAGAATGTTGGGCCGCGCTGCGCTTGGCACCAACCTACATGATATATAGCACGGAGTTATCCGCAGCATATGCTTTTAATTGCTCACTCGAGAGGGTTGTTTCATTATTTTAAGGGGCATCGCGGACAGGGATGTTAAGGAGCGCTGAGGACAGGATAGTCCGCCCCCGAAAAATAATGAAACGACACTAGGCAAGCGAGCATTTTACAAAGACCGCTGGAGCCCCAGATGAAAACCAAACGCCAACAACTCGGCGCCCTCCACGAATCGCGAGCCTGCACCTACTTGGAAAAACAAGGATTGAAACTCGTCGAGAAAAATTTTTACTGCCAATTTGGTGAAATCGACTTAGTGATGCAAGCTCCTACGGAACTCGTCTTTGTGGAAGTCCGATATCGAAGCGATTCATCCATGCTCTCCAGCCTAGAAAGCATCGGTCCACATAAACGTAACTGCCTGCGTAAAAGTGCCATGTACTACCTCGTTTCTCATCGCATAACTGAAGTCCCATGCCGCTTCGACATCATCGGCTTTGATGCCGCTCAATTCAAATGGATTAAAAATGCGTTTCAATTTGACTAATGGAAGCAGCGATGCTATTTAGGTTCTTAAATCTATTAGATGCCCTGGAGCCCTGAATGCTTGCACAACGAATCAAAAATCAATTTAACGACAGCATCCAAACCAAAGTCGTAGCAGCCGACACCTTAATCGAAAAAATTGCACAAGCGGGAGAAGTCTTAGCACAATCCCTTTTAAATAATCATAAAATCCTAACTTGTGGGAATGGTGGCTCAGCCTGCGACGCTCAACATTTTGCAGGGGAATTACTCAATCGTTTCATGTCTGAAAGACCTAGCCTCCCAGCCATCGCTCTTTCCGCAGATTCTGCAACCATCACAGCCATTGCGAATGACTATCACTACAGTGAAGTTTTCTCAAAACAAATTAAAGCGCTGGGGCAAGAGGGAGATACTTTGATTGCAATCACGACTAGTGGCAATTCTAAGAATATCCTGGAGGCAGTAGAAGCGGCTCATCTACGAGGCATGAATGTGATTGCCCTGACTGGAAAAGATGGAGGTGAATTAGCCAATCTTTTAGATTCCAATGACATTGAAATTAGATCCCCTTCAGACAGTACTCCACGAATTCAAGAAACTCATATCTTGATTATTCATTGCTTGTGTGACCTTATTGACTATCAACTGTTTCAAACTGGAGATTAGCTCGTGAACAAAACTTGGCTTTCCTTATCATTGATTTTTCTACTTTCCGGTTGTGTCCCTGCCGTCCTAATGACTGGAGGAGCAACTGCAGGTGGATCAGTTGTTTACGATCATCGTCCCGTTAATATTCAAGTTCGAGATCGGGACATCACCCAGATTTCAAAAAACAGAATCGCTGACACCCCAGCTCTTAAAAATGCTCATTTGGAAGTCGCCACCTTCAATGGAATAGTGTTGATGGTCGGTCAAGCTTTGTCGACTGAACAACGAGATTTAGCTTATCAACTCGTTAGCACGGTGCCTTTTGTAAAAAGGGTCTATAATGAGGTCACAGTTTCGGGAACCAATGGAGCACTAGAGCGAGCGAATGACGATTGGATCACAGCTAAAATCAAAACGGCACTGCTGTCTGAAAAAGATCTATCCTCCACGGGGATCAAAGTGGTGACTGAATCAGGTATTGTCTATCTAATGGGTATTGTTTCGCCTGGCCAAGGAAATGCTACAGCGAGTGTAGCTAGCCGAATCACCGGGGTGAAGAAAGTGGTTAAAGTGTTTGAGTATTTAAATTAAAGCAATTCGGGAGATGAATGGACATCAATAATCTCATTCCTACATTGACAGTAGCGATCCTGCCACTGATCTTTGCTATCACTTTACATGAGGCTGCTCACGGATGGGTGGCCTACAAACTAGGTGATAAGACAGCTTTCATGCTGGGTCGTGTCTCACTCAATCCCATTAAACATATCGATCTTTTTGGTACCATTATTTTGCCAATCTTGATGATAACGCTCGGGGGCTTTATCTTCGGTTGGGCAAAACCTGTCCCGATCTCTCAACGAAATCTCAATAATCCTAAACGCGATATGGCGATTGTAGCCTTAGCTGGACCTATCTCGAATCTTTCCATGGCTGTCTTTTGGGCTCTCATTGCAAAACTGGGATTTATTTTATTTGATAATGTTCATTTACCCATCGAAGGCACTGCTGAGTTTTTAGTGCTAACAGGGAAGTTTGGAATCATGATCAATTTAGTCTTAGCGATCCTGAATTTGATTCCACTGCCTCCACTCGATGGAAGCCGATTGGTATCCAGTTTGCTACCGAATCATTTGTCGGCGGCATATGATCGACTTGAGCCTTTTGGGATGTGGATTTTATTAGCACTTTTAGTCTCAGGGACCTTGCAATATATCGTAACTCCGCCATTATATAGTTTAAGTGTGCTGATCAATCAAATTGTAGGTTTAAAATTTTAAAAGGAGATTGGAATGGAATTCAATACTCAATCAGCTGGAAAGACACTGAGCTGGCTCGGCGCTGGATTAGTCATGCTGGCAATGCTTTTTATCATTGCTCTCTTGGGTAGATTCTTCTTACCCATAGAGCTGATCCCTCTTAATCATCAAACAATGCCGCTTCTAATACTCAGCCTCGGTGTGGGATTAGGGATGGTCGCGATTTCCTTAGGTGATTATCTGGGCCGACAAAATCCTTCCTCAGAAACACTTCTGCCAGAATTTTATGAAGATCTCGAATCTTGATAAAGGGGGATAAAAGGGTACTCACAAGAGAGAGACGCCCCAAAACCCTAGATCCTCTGGCTTGTTATAATAAATATAGGTCGGTGCTAAGCCCTGCACAGCACCCGGCTAAAATACCTGAGGAACTTAAAGCAGGGCGAGCCCGACAATTAGAGTCTAGGCAGAATACAAAAATGAACAGGCTGGATCCCGCGGACAAGCCGCGGGACGACGACGTGGGTGATATCATGCCTAGCACCAAACCTTCTTACTCTTCCTATGCACCTTTCCCCCCTTCCCCTTGCGTTTACAGCTAAATCCAGCTAAATTTGGCATATTTTTCACTCATTCAACACTTTAGTCGGTGCAGGGGCTTTTTATCATGGAAAAACGTCGGGTAGTAGTAACTGGGCTTGGAATGATCACTTCTGTCGGTAATACCGTAGAAGAAACCTGGGCCTCTATTCTAGCTAGCAAAAGTGGCACTTCTCTCATTACCCATTTTGATACCACTCAATACTCCTGTAAATTTGCCTCATCAGTCCAGGTATTTGATCCCGAGCCCTACGGAATTTCACCTAAAGATGCTCGTAAAATGGATTTATTTTGCCAATTAGGCCTTGCAGCCTCTATACAGGCGATTCAAGATTCCGGCCTTGAAATTACGGAAGAGAATAGTGAACGCATTGGGTGTGCGATCGGCTCTGGTATTGGTGGATTATCGACCATCGAAACCACCCATGAGCTGATGCTAAAAAGTGGTCCTCGCCGAATTTCCCCATTCTTCATTCCTGCGATCATCATTAATATGATTTCAGGCCAACTTTCCATTCGTTATGGACTCAAAGGCCCTAATGTTGCTTTAGTTTCTGCTTGTACGACAGGTACTCATAATATTGGCCAAGCCGCTAGAATGATTGCCTACGGAGATGCTGATGTCATGATCGCGGGTGGAGCTGAAAAAGCTTCCTGTCCTTTAGGTCTTGGTGGATTCGCGGCCTGCCGTGCGCTTTCTCTTCGTAATGACGAGCCACAAAGAGCCAGCCGCCCTTGGGATAAAGATCGAGATGGATTTGTATTAGGGGATGGTGCAGGCATGTTAGTTTTAGAATCTTATGAGCATGCTAAAAAACGGGGCGCTAAGATTTATGCTGAATTAACAGGATTTGGTATGAGTGCAGATGCCTACCATATTACCTCACCTATCCCAGATGGAGCCGGTGCAGCACTCACTATTGCGAATACCCTCCGTGATGCCAAAATCAATCCTGAAGATATCGATTATATTAATGCTCATGCTACTTCCACACCGACTGGGGATGAATGTGAAGTCAAAGGCATTAAGCTCGCTTTTGGAAATCATGCTTACAAACTGGCCGTCAGCTCAACCAAATCAATGATCGGACACCTTTTGGGGGCAGCCGGTTCAGTAGAAGCCATATTCTCCGTGCTAGCCATTCGTGATCAAGTGGCTCCACCCACAATCAACCTCGATAATCCCGATGAAGGATGCGACTTGGATTTTGTTCCACATACCGCTCGTTCAATGAAAATCGATACCGTTCTTTCAAATTCCTTCGGATTTGGTGGAACCAATGGTGCGCTGATATTTAAGCGCTTATAACATGCCTGAGAATGTGGCTTGTCTATTAATCCATAACGGCTTTATCTCTTTTAAACGACAAATCAAAGGGATTGCGGATCCGCTAGGTTTTCCTACGCAAGAGCTTGTCATAAAGCCTAAAAAAATTCTGCACTACATTCCTCTGTCGCTCCAGCTGCTTTATTATATTTTTTATTTTAAGAAAAATTTCGCATCTTCCGAACCACTGATTCTAATTGGAACGGGAAGATTAATTATTCCCGCCATCCTCGCTATTAAATTTTTAAAAAAATCCAAAGCTTTTGCTATCTTTGTTCAAAAACCTTGTTTTGGAGCTTCGTTTTTTGATTTGATCATTGCACCCGAGCATGATCAAATCCAGGGACCTCGTGTATTACAATCTCTAGGAGCCATTAATGATTTCACCGTTGAATCATTTGAGAAACTTTCACCTTCAGCTGAAACTCTCAAAAATCGCATTCATTCATCTCCCCTGATTGGAATGATTTTAGGCGGAAAAACTAAAGCTTACGAATTTAATTCTTCACAAGTCGAAACGTTCATTAAAGAAATTGAAAATATTACGACGAAAACTGAGGGAACTTTTGTTATTCTAAGTTCCAGGCGATCAGGTCCTTTTCTAGAATCCCTATTAAAAGAAAAATTCAAAGAATCCCAACGTGTATTAATTTATACGAGCGAAGACACTTATAACCCTTACCCTGATCTTCTAAGAATGGCCGATTACTTTATGATTACTGAAGACTCAGTCAACCTGATCTCAGAAACATGCTTCACGGGAAAACCCGTTTATTTGCTATCACTCCCTGAATATCATCACGGCCAACGAAAATTGCGATTCATCAATGCGATGATTAAAAGCAACAAAGCTCGTTACTATCAATCATCCTTAGATCATTACTCTTACGAGCCTCTACAAGAAGCTCAGCGGCTTACACCTGAAATTCAATCACGTTTATCTTTATGGCTATCCAATCTAAAATAGGGGAAAATTTATGAAAAATACTTTTATTGAAGCTTACTCACATGAGAATTTTTTATTTAAAATAGCATTCTCCCTGTTATTATTAGCTCCACTCGCATTAATGCTAGGCATTGGCATGATTGAAATCGTCATTTCCAGTATTAGCATACTTTTTTTAATTCATTCAATTATCAAAAAAGATTTTCATTGGTTAAAAGAACCCTGGGTTAGAGTTTTTTTAGTTTTATGGCTCTATCTAATCGTGCGAGGCTTTTTTACCATCGATCCTGCTCTATCGGTTACACATAGCATATCGTTTATTCGATTTGGACTCTTGACCCTGGCTCTTCAACACTGGTTATTAAAAAAATCTTCAGCTCGACAATCCTTAATATTTACTTTAATTGCTGCCCTAGTTTTTTCCACCGCAGATGGATTATTACAATTACTAACTGGAAATGATCTTCTTGGGTATCCACTTTACACCTTTGGTCTCTTCTGGAGAATCAGTGCCCTCTCAGGGAAATTAAGCATCGGTGCTAAAACAATGATGATTGTATTTCCCGCTACCGCTTATTTACTCCATCAGTTTCAAAAATCTAAAAATCTAATGTTAAAGTGGGGATCCCTGCTTCTCTCATTAACATTGGTATTATTTATCCCATTAACAGGAGAAAGAAATGCATTTTTGATGACCCTTTTAGGCTTAGGTTTGTTCTTTATATTGGATAAGAGCATCAGAAAAACCTTAGCAATACTAGGTGTTATGCTTTTAATTACACTCTCTGTTACCTTCCAAATAAGCCCTGCTTTCAAAGAAAGACAACTCACTCAAGTCAAAGATACCATTGTTAACACCCTTACTTTAAAACGAACAACTAAATATTCATCAGACTATACTTCGCTATTCAAAACCGATTTGAATGTTTTCAAGGAAAACCCCATCTTTGGCATTGGAAGGAAACAATTTGATACTTATTGTCATCACAGCAAATCTGAAATATCAGTTGTTAAAAAGGAAATTGGTGGCTGCATTACAAATGCTCAAAATGTTTATTTTGAATGGCTGGATGAAGGTGGTCTCGTAGGTTTCTTGCTCTTTTTCATCATTCCCTTTCTTTGGTTTAAGAATTTTTATTCTCATCGAAAAATTTTATTGGCTGACAGCATTGCTATCGCGATCTTCATCGAAATTGCATTACGATTATGGCCACTTGCTAGCACCTCAAGCTTCTTCTTTTCTTGGACAGGAGGTCCATTTTGGTTGATGGCTGGGTGGCTGTTAGCGATACTAACCTCTCAAGCTCGGCATAAATAATGATAAAATCCCACTCCATCCTGATACAACTTTGTCCAAGACTCAGTGCTGGTGGAGTTGAACGAGGAACCATCGATATAGCTGTCGCTGCAAAGAATGCAGGCTTTAAGAGTATCGTCATTTCAGGTGGGGGGTTTTTAGAAAAAGAACTAAAAGAACATCAAATCCAGCATATTCAATTGCCTATTTACAGCAAAAATCCTATTCGTTTTATTTCTAATTTATTCCATTTAAAAAAACTCTTTAAAGAACTTCAGCCTAATATCGTTCATCCTCACTCTAGAATTCCCACTTGGTTGGTTTATCTCTTAAGCAAACAATCATCCTTTAAATGGCTCACAAGCTGTAATGGCATTCACAGCTTAGATAAATTAGGGCTGAAAAAAATTTATAATGGCGTCTTGATCAAAGGGCCGAAAATAATCACTAATTCTGAATTTACTAAAAAGTATTTAGTCGATCACTACCCTGTTCAAGCTGATCGCATTCAGGTTATTTACAGGGGAATTGATCTTGAAAAATTTAACCCCAACTTAATAAACTCCTCTGAGATCCAAAACTGCCGTGATCAATGGAGTATTGCTCCTGAGACCATTGCCATTTTACTGCCTGGCAGACTTTGTCGTTTAAAAGGTCAGCATTTGTTAATAGAAGCCGCTCATCGACTTAAAACAAAATTCATAACTAATTTTGTCTGTTTGTTAGTAGGAAATGATCAAAATCTAAGTTACGTCAGTCTGCTTAAAAAACAAATTCAAGACTATGGGCTGGAAGCTAATATTATCATGACCGGAGAATCACAAAACTTAAAATTATATTATGCTGCTTCTGATATTATTCTTTCGACTTCAATTCAACCTGAGGCTTTCGGAAGAACGATAGTAGAAGCACAATTAATGAAAAAACCCATCATCGCTTCAGCTCATGGCGGGGCTTGTGAAACTATTATTGATGGAAAAACAGGTTGGTTATTCACTCCCAGTGATGCCGAATCATTAGCTAATACTATTTTAAAAGTGGTCCAATTACCAAAAGATGCTCTAACTACCGTTGTTGAACATGCAGCTAAAGAAGCAACTCGCCTTTATTCAAAAGAAAAAATGTGTGGGGAGTATTTGAAGTTGTATGAGGAATTGTAAGTTCCTCTGACACAACCTATAACTGCGTAGCGTGGGAAAAGCGTCAGCGTGCCCACCGATCAACATATTCTTTTTGTAAAGTTTATAAAAAGAAAAGAACGGGCACGTCGGGCCTGAAAAGCGCAGCCCCACATGATGGAGAGCTTAACAGTAACCGGGACTCTCTACTGTGTAGGTGGGTCCCAAGCGCAGCGCACTAGTGTCCGGGAAAAATTAGTCATAGGAGGCTCCTGCTTTAAGAAGTTGATTTTTCCCTTTGCCAGCATCCTTTAGTATCCTATAAAGGGTAGTCCTTTCATAAAGCTTTAAACAAATCATAATCCTTATCTTT
>CAIQCE010000337.1 GCA_903870185.1 uncultured Gammaproteobacteria bacterium | reverse complement strand
TCACGCTCACCCATTTGCCCATGGCCGACAATAACTTTAGCTTCAGGTAAAATTTCTTTAAGCCGTTCAGCTTGTTGATGAATAGTACTCACTTCATTGTGTAAAAAATAAATTTGCCCACCCCTCAAAGTTTCCCTCAACAAAGCTTCTCGAATAACGGTTGGGTTATATTCCATCATAAAAGTTTTAACAGAGAGCCGACGTAACGGGGGAGTCGCAATGATCGATAGATCTCTCATTCCAGCAAGTGCCATATTTAAGGTTCGAGGAATTGGCGTCGCAGTTAAGGTTAAAATATCTACGTGAGCTCGAAGTGCTTTGATCCGTTCTTTTTGACGAACCCCAAATCGGTGTTCTTCATCAATGATTAATAACCCTAAGTCTTTAAATTTAATATCAGCACCCAATAACTTATGAGTTCCAATGACAATATCAACCTTACCTTGAGCTAATTCATTTAAAATAAGTTCTTGTTCTTTAGGGGTTGAAAAACGAGAAAAACAAGCGATTTTAATAGGCCAATCAGCAAATCGATCTTTAAAAGTTTCTGAATGTTGTGAAGCCAGCAAGGTCGTTGGCACCAAAACGGCTACTTGTTTATGATTGAGTGCAGCAATTAAGGCAGCACGCATCGCAACTTCAGTTTTACCAAATCCCACATCTCCACAAACCAAACGATCCATGCTTTGAGGTTTTTGCATATCGGCTAAAACTTGATCTATGGTTTGTTGCTGATCGGGCGTTTCTTCAAATTTGAAAGCATTTTTAAATTTTAAATAATCAGCTTCTGGGATTTTAAAAGCAAAGCCCGGGGTGGCCGCCCGTTTTCCATAAATTTCTAAGAGTTCAGCTGCAACATCATGAATTCGTTTTAAGGCAGCCTCTTTGGCTTTTCCCCATTGCTGGTTGCCCAATTTTTGCAAAGGAGCTCGATCTGGATCGAGTCCAGTGTAGCGACTAATTAAGTGCAAGGAGTTAATCGGAACGTATATTTTATCATCATTGGCATAATTGAGTTTAAGATATTCAGCAGTTGTTCCTTGAGTTTCAATTAATTCTAATCCTAAATATCGCCCTACACCGTGATCGATATGAACTACAGGATCTCCAATTTTTAACTCATTTAAATTCCGAATTAATTTTGATGCATCATGTTCAGAGGATTTCCTGAGTCGACGCTGCATGATTTGTTCGCCAAATAACTGCGACTCTGTGATAATACGCAACTTCGGTTCAGAAAGTTGTAGGCCTGCTCTCAAGTTTCCAACTGTAATTCCATATCGATGATCAGAATTTAAAAAACTTTGATAATGTTCATGCCATTCAGGTTTTATGGAAATTGTCTTCAGTAAACTTAATAGTGCTTCACGTCTTCCTAAAGTTTCAGCACAAAACAAGACTCGTCCTGAATAATTATTTATCCAAGATCCTAGATTGTTTAATGATGTGCTTTTATGATCAATCAATAAGTCAGGTGAATTAAGGGTATTAAAATGTTGGCAGTTGGTTTTATTTTCTAAGATTTGATCACTGATTTTAATTTGGCAATAGGGTTTCAAAGAAGCCCATAATTGATCAGGTGGAAGATACAAGGAATCAGGTGAGCAGATGGGTCGACTTATATTATGCCGTAACTGTTCATGGCGATTCTTAACTTCCTTATAGAATTCATCCATGGATTCATTTGTATAGGGTGTTTGTACTATCACACTTTGATCAGGTAAATAATCAGCCAAGGTATCTAGTTTTTGAAAAAAAAGTGGCAAATAATACTCGATGCCTGCTACAGATTTCCCCTCGCTAACTGCTTGATAGACAGGTGATTCATTCGTATTAACTGAGAACTGTTCTCTAAAATTTTGTCTGAATTGGGTGATGCCGAGTTCATTAAGTGGAAATTCATGAGCTGCTAGGATTCGAATTTCTGAAAATAGTTCAAGTGAGCGTTGAGTTTCAGGATCAAATGCTCGAATACTATGGATCTCTTCATCTAACAATTCTATTCTATAGGGAGAATGAGTCCCCATGGGAAATAAATCCAAAATCGAGCCTCGAACAGCATATTCTCCGTGCTCCATGACTTGAGTGACTCGACGGTACCCAGATTCAATTAGTTGGTTTTGAAATCGATTAAGCTCTAAGTTTTCACCTGATTTTAATATCAGGCTGTGCCCTTGAACAAAAGATCGTGGTGCGACTCGTTGCATTAAAGTTGAAGAAGATACGATGACAATGCCTCGCTTTAAATGAGGCAGCTGAAATAATACGCTGAGTCGCTCTGAAATAATATCTTGATGCGGAGAAAAATAATCATAAGGTAGCGTTTCCCAATCAGGAAACTGTAATATTTTTAAAGAGGGGTCAGATTGATAGAATTGCAAATCTAAAAAGTATTGATTGGCGCTATGTATATCGGGTGTCACTAATAACAATGGACTCGAAAAATTTTCAGCTAATTTTACCAGAGCCAAACTACTGGCACTTCCATAAAGCCCATCCCAATAAATTCGATTATCATTTACCTTTGGTAAATTTGGTTGAAATATATCAGTCATTTAAAGGATTTCAACCTGATCAATTTTAGCGGCACAAATGAAATCATTCTCAGAAAGCCCTTGAATGGCATGGGTGTGAAAGCTAACTTTGCAGGAGTTGTAGCCCACTTCTAAATCGGGATGATGATTTTCTCGATGAGCAATCCAGGCGATCGCGTTGACGAATGCCATCGTGTGATAATAATCACTAAATTGATAACGATTCGAAATGCGCATAGGGCTCTGTTCAAGCTTCCAATTGTTTAATTTCAATGCTAATACTTGAGCTTCCTCAATACTTAAGCTCGGAACTCCGCCTTCACAAGGCACACATTTTTTTTGACTCAAATCACAGACTTTAGTATTCATGATTTCCCTCATTAATTATTTTCATTCAATAATAGCTCCACCCAAACAAACATCACCTTGATAAAATAC
>CAIQCE010000336.1 GCA_903870185.1 uncultured Gammaproteobacteria bacterium | reverse complement strand
CTTAGTTAAATCGCCCATAGATAACTTACAAATTAAGATTATTAATCGAACCTCAGGAGTAACAGCATCAGCAATACGTAAGGCAAACCTACCTTCCCTAGAAGGCATAGACCTTATACGTAAACATAGCCTGAGTATTTCCGATGATAAACTAAGCGTGGCCTTACTTAAACTAAGCACTACTTTAAAAAGATTGGCAGATACGACTTAACACCTCATTTAAACCAGCATTCAATCAAGATAGTGCTGGTGAGCATATTTAGAACCGTTATAAATGATGTCAAACCACCAGAATAATAGTGGATGGTTTTTAGTGACTTTGTAAATCTTGTCCCGCTTTTTGCAAAAAATCAGTTAAAAACTGATAATGTCGCTCAGCAAGTACTTGCTGAAGTAACTCACTATCAATCGTTAAATAATCATGCACCAAGGCATTGCGCATACCGATGATTTTTCGCCATTTCTTTAATTCTTCTAGTGAGATTTTTTGCAGCTCAGCTAGCTTATTAAAATTTTCGTAAGCCTCTAAAGGCTGATTTTTTCCTGTAGCTTTTAACCAATGCTTTGCCATTCCAATACAAAACTCAATCAACACTTGTAAAACCCTTTCCGCCGCTAGTCGCTCAATACGATTAAAGGGCCGCTGTACCGCAATACTGGCTAAATTATCCAAATCTTCTAAACATTCGCAGCGATGTTGCGCTATAGCGATAAGATATTCTTTTAACATCAGTTTCAGTTCCACAGTTGTAATGGATATTCATGAACAAGTGGGGTGAAATCTATTTCCATACGACTACCAATTCGACGCGTTTCTTGCCATAACCTTCGTTCATCACTGCAATACAACACACAATCTAATTCAATTATTTGCCATGCTAATGGAATAGGTGCTTGATTAATATCAACAATAGACAGTTTAAAGTCTTGCAAACCCAGTGCTTGCTGCCAGTCTAATGCTAAACACTCAGGTCTTAAGCGTTTCTCCAGCGCATCGTTCTTGATAAAGGATTTAAAAGCGACGGCAACATCATAATCACTGTTTATATTGGCAAGCCCTTTAACGCGGGAACCATAAAGCCAAACAATCACAATATCTGAGTTTTGTCTGGCTAATTCAATCATCGCTGTTTGTATGTTATCCATATTGTAAAGACCGTGTTTTTTCTTTGATTTTTCGCTAAAAGGAATATGACTTTGTACTGCATCATATTTCGTAGGATAGGTAGAGCGATAGCCACCCCCATCAATATGGTGAAGACCAAAACCCATTAATAATATTAGATGTTTATGATTAATGGGTTTTGGCTTTAGCCGTCTCAAGGGTTGCTTCTAGGAGACCTTACCCTACAAATATACATTTTAAGCGCTTAACTAGGTTTTTACATTACAAACTATGTAGCTTCTTTTTCCATACAAATAATAATAAAACACTACAAATAAATCCACCACCAAACCCAACTGCCGCCAAAATTGGCCAACCTAGAACAGAAAGCCTGTCAAATAATAAAGGAGCTTGGTCTAAGCATAAAGCGTGGCCTGAAAAGGCGTAAAGTTTTTCATCGCTTTTTGTTGCGCAGCCCATAAATAAAGCCAATTGAGACCAAAGTGCCATAAGTTGAAATAGAACGGCATAAATTAGAAGACCTATCAAAAATGGCCTTAATCTTGTTCTGCTATAAATAGAACTATAGCCAATTCCAAGAACAGGAGCAATCCAAGGCATTAAAATATGGAAATACCAACCGGGTGTATTGCCATTACCATTAATGGCGAGACTAATTATAATATGGTGTAGAAATCCAGCGCCGAAAGTACAGAGCAACAAAACAGCGAGCCAAGTAGAATCTGTGAAAGGGCGTTTTTTGAGTTGCAGTGCAAAAACTCCAAAGCACCAACTGGCAAGCATTAGCAAAGGGATATGAAATAAAGCAGGTAATCGGGTAAGTGACCAAGTACCAGCATACGAATAAGATACTATTGTCGCCAAGACTCCACGTACTAAACCATATAATGAAAAATTTTGGCTTAAATTAACTAATAATCCACCCTGACTAGCAAGTTGAATTGAATCAGCACTACCAATAAATGTTCCAAATACCATTAATTTGTAAAAATACCATCCCGCGCCAATAATGACCGTTGGCAATATAACTAATATAAGATTATTTCTGTGCTTTAACTTTACTGTAGATTGATCTTTACCAAAAAAAATATGCAGTAAAAAGAAAAAACACAAAGCTACCGTGATAGGTATAAAAAAAGCTTTAGTTAATAATCCTAATCCTAATGCAATACCAATTGCCAAAGGTAATTTTTTGTTATTTATATCCTTAAACAACTTGGATAATAATAGCGCTATGATGCCTACCAAAAAAAGACATAAGGAATCATTACCAATACGAGTAAATTCAGCAAAGAACATTGGTAAAATAATCGGATATATTATAAACCCTAAAATAGAAGGGTCATCTTTTAAGGTTATATTTTGATTTCTGCAAGCTAATAAACCAAGAAAAACCCCTCCTAGAGCAAATATAAAAGACACTAACCTCAATATAAAAATACGAGTTATAAAAGGAAATGGTGATATTATTTTTTCTATCGGCGCCATTAAAATATAGTACAACGGTGGGTGCTGGGCTTGCCAGTTTTGGCTTTGGCTTGGACGATATGTAGACAGTGCAGATGATTGACGATAATTTAAAATGTAATTATCAGTAGAATTTGTTTGTGCAAAAAACTTGGCATAGGTCATTCCTTGATCAAATGGAGGAGATAATGAACCATACGGAGAAGGGCCTTTGTAATCAGTAACCTCTTGATCAAGATAACTAGCTCCATAAATTGGAATTGTTTTAGTATCTGCAATTTGACGAACACTTGAATAATGAGCGGTTTCGTCAAATCCCTCAAAAACTGGTAAGATAGCTAAATATCCGAGCCCAATAAAAAGCAGTGCAAAAAAATACAGTGTAAGAGTAATCCGCTCAGAATTCATATTATGTTTCTTTAAGTTTATATTAAGACCAATAAGTCGCTCTGATTTCACAACTGATCTAGTAAAAAGTAATCTTGAGGTCAAGAAATTTACCCCAAGCCCTGCAATTGATCCAATAGCAACACCGATCCATGGCCGAGCATCCGCTAATGGCAAGAATTTTATAGAAAATGCGAAAGCGCTATAATTTACTAAGAAACCTATCATCATGAATGCTACATAGCTCAACCATTCCTGATGAGTTGCTTTATAACTCACGTCAAAGGTGAATCTACGATTCATTCCCCAAGTACAAATTGCCGCTATAAAAAAAGAAAACAACCTAGCAAGATAGGGGTTAGCATGTGTCCCAACAACGAGAAATTGAAGTATGCTGGCATCTATAATGAAGCCAATCACACCAACTACACAAAAACGCACAAGTTGATTCATAACTCTACTTTTGGTGGAGGGATTTGTAAGTAAATTAATCGCTTTATTTCATGCCGACCGCGAGTAACCGTATCAAGAATTAGGCCACAAGCAATTGATACGAAAGATATAATCATCATCCCTGTGACTAGAATGGCTGTTGGAAATCGGGGTACTAAGCCAGTTTCAACAAAGGTTATAAATAAAGGGATAGATAGTATCAATGAAGCTATACTTAACGATAAAGCCAATCCACCAAAAAACATTAAGGGACGCTCCTGCCTAAACAGCTTGAAAATCATCCAGAAAATACGGATACCGTCGCGATAGGTGCTAAGTTTACTCATCGACCCATCTGGGCGTGACTTATATGGCGTTTCAACTTCATCAATAGGCATACGGAGCTCAAGTGCATGTACAGTGAGCTCTGTTTCAATCTCAAACCCTGCTGCCAAGGCAGGAAATGATTTGACATATCTGCGTGAAAAAACACGGTACCCAGATAAAATATCTGTAAATGAACGTCCAAACAACCTTCCTACCAGTTCGGTTAGTACCCAATTTCCAAATCGATGACCTGAACGATATGCTGCGATTTCATTGGTGACACGTCGCCCAACTAACATATCTAAATTTTCATCAATTAATTTTGCAACCAACGTGGGCGCACTAGCTGCGTGATAAGTATCGTCACCATCAACAAGAACATAGATATCAGCATCTACGTCGGAGAACATACGACGCACTACGTTACCTTTGCCCTGTAACGGGACATGACGAACAATAGCGCCAGCTTCTCTTGCAATTTTAACTGTTTGGTCAGTAGAGTTATTATCAAATACGAAGATTGATGCTAAAGGTAACGCAGTGCGAAAATCACGAATGACAGCCTTAATAGAAATTTCTTCGTTATAACAAGGAATAAGTACCGCAATCCGGGGTTTGTTTGGAGTCATAAGAGCCCTGCATAAGCAATGAGTGTCTATAGTTTTAAAGGAGCAAATAATAAAAATAATAAGGGACAGTCCACTATTTATTATTGCTATATCGTTAAGTATTGAGGTCGCCAGCAACCAATATTTGATGGCGTTGACCCTCTATTCCAACGCCCAACTTAATGGTGGCTTGATCGGATGAAAAAACTAAGTGAAGGTTCCATATTCCAACAGGCAATAAGTGTTCGGTTAAAGCATTACTATTGTGTGGATACTAACATCATTTCTCTGTAAGAATTTACTTATATTTATGTTAGCTGAATGAGCTTTATAGGCATCGCCGACTGAATAGCAAAAACCTGTTGGATCGACTGTTTTTTATGATGATGTTAGGCTCTACTATCCATATAGGCCTGAACAAAAAGATGGGACTGATGAGTGTATTGAATTGAATTGAATTGAATTAGATTAGATTATGACGAAATCAGGAGAGAGAGCATGATACATGTGTGCAGCTTTTATTTTTACCCCCCCCCTAACCCCAATTTTCAAAGGGGGAAATTGGTTATTGCCTGAGCTTTGTGGTAATGGCCACTAGGGGCTTATGCAATACGCCCCTACGGTGTTTTTTATAGCTTCCACTCGACGCATGGAACGATAATAAACTTATGTAGATATCTATGCT
>CAIQCE010000335.1 GCA_903870185.1 uncultured Gammaproteobacteria bacterium | reverse complement strand
TCAAACCCCTCAACAGTTTTATATTAAATAACATCTCAAGGTTGCTGACATTTATTGCGGTTGTTGTTGCCTGGATTTTCTTTCGCTCACCCAACTTCTCAACGGCAGTTAAAATCTTGCATTCGATGTTTTGCCAAAATCTGGTCTTACCATCCTACTGGGGTATTCCAGCATCCATTCAAGCATATTTAGGGAAAATTCATATTGGATTCTCATCTGAACATACGTGGACATCAAATAGTTCTATTAAGCTATTATTACTCTCATTTATAATCATCTGGCTACTGCCAAATTCCTATCAACTCTTATGGAAATACAAGCCCGCTCTATTTTTGAGTTCAGAAAAACTTACCCATAAAAATAAATTATTATTATGGAAACCCACGCTAGTTTGGACAATTTTCACCACACTTATTTTTTCACTTGGTATCATTAATATACAAGCATCCAGCATATTTCTTTACTTTCGATTTTAGAGAATAAAATGACTCTTTATAAAAAATTTTTAATCAGATCCTCATGTTTAATCATTGTTTTCCTCGGAAGCATCCTGGTAATTAATTATTATGGAGACCCAGGCAATCAATTTTATCGTTCTAAAAAATTTGAAAATGAAATAGCCACCCATTTGCTTTTAGGAAAGCAGTGGATGGTAAATTCAAATTTTAATGAACGCTCACTTCAAAAACTAATGATAGGAAATCTAAAAACACCACCTGAAATATTGGTATTTGGCTCCAGCCATACTCATCCAATCACTCACAAAATGATTCACAACAACAGCTTTTATAATCTCAGCGTCTCAAGTGCAGCTCTACAAGATGATATAGCGCTATATTATATTTTTCAGAAAAGAGGATGGCAGCCAAAAACCGTTATAATTTGCTTAGACCCCTGGCTTGTCGATCAATTTTCTGGAAAAGAGCAATGGAAAACAAATCTAGCCTTTGAATATGAAGAAGGAAAAAAATTATTGCTCAATAAAGATTTTCATTTTGCTTTTATTGAAGAAATAAGTGGATTGTCAATAAAATACTCTCAATTATTATCTTTTGACTATCTAAAAGCTTCTATAGAAAAACTTAAACTGTCCCTTTCAAGTCATGAGGAAGTAGAAAGCAATAATGATGCCATATTCAAAAATCAAAAGTCATGCCCTTCTTGCATTATAAGAACTCCAGATGGCGCCACCCTTCCATCAAAAAATCAAGAATCCAGGTCTGTGAAAGAAGTGGAAAATGAAGTTATGAAAGCAATAAATGAGTCACGTATCAACAATCGGATTAGTACCGAATTAAGCGAAGAGTATACAAATCTCTTCGAAAATTTTATACAATACTTAATGCAACATCACGTCAATGTTATTCTATATTTTCCTGCACTCGAACCAAAGGCCTACTCTGAACTCGTCAGAAGTGATTCAAATTATGCGATCGTTAATCTTTCTGAAAATTACTTCCTGTCAATTGCAGCCAAATATAAATTAAAAAAAATTTCCTCATACAACCCTTCTAAGGCTGGCCTGGAAGCGAGTGATTTCTTAGATTACTGGCATTTAAAGCAAAAAGGCGCTCGAAAGATTTTCAAAAATGAATATATTTAAACTCTAAAAAGAAGGTAAAGAACTGGATCCCGCGAACAAGTCGCAGGACAGCGGCCTTAGCGGGACGATGGGGTTATGGCTAGGCAAGTGAATATATGAAGAAATACAAAGAACGGGGATGGTGGGTACACTTCGTTTTACCCACCCTATATGATTTAATTGCTCGCTTGAGAGCGGCAAAAAGTCTCCCGAATGCCAAAGAAACTCACTACCAATCCTAATCCATAAACCACAGGCAATAACAACATCGCATACTGATAATCACCTGCACTATAAACATGAACCAAGCCCTGATGATGTTGATTCAACAAATAACCCACCATCGGGAGAAACAAAGCACCCGCTGCTACCACCGCCATATTATTAATCGCAATCGCCGTAGCACGCTTGCTTGGATGCGCATTGTCTTTAACCACTGCAAAACTTAAGACCTGCCCAGAACAAGAAACCCCTAATAAAAACAATAAAATTCCCAATTCAATCGCATTCAATTGGTGACCATATAAAATCATTAAGGAAACTATCAAACCTAAAAGTGTCGATAATTGCAGTAGCAAATTACGCCGCCCGATCAAATCAGAAATATAACCGATGATCGGCGAACCCAATCCGATTCCAATCCAAACTAAACCCATCAGTGAAGCGGACTCACTATTGCTTAATCCATAACTAGCTTGCAAGTAAGGAACACCCCACAAAGAAGCAAAAAATGCCATCGGGGCCCAATTTAAAAAGGCATACAGCGCTAAAGTCCAAGTTTGTATATCCTTTAAAATCACATGAAGGCCTTTTAAAATTCCATCATCACAATGCCGTACCGGTTCATCGACAATATTTTTAGGCTCACGTACAAAAAAGACAATTAAGGTGACTAAAACCAAACTCATAATGGCTAAAATAAACATCGTTTGTCGCCAACCTAAATGATCAACAACAAATGCAACGGGCAACTCACCACTCATTGCACCGAGTGCTGCAAATAACTGCGCCATTCCTGCTAACAAAGCAAAATATCGTGCTGGAAACCAGCGTTCAGCCACTGCCAATACCGACACAAAAGCGAAGGCTGAGCCAAAACCCATTAACATCCGCGCTAAAGAAGCAGTCACTATGGAATGAGTAGATCCAAATAATGCAGCTCCAATTGCACAAACCAATAATGCCGTTAATATGATTTGTCTAACGCCAAATCGATCTAACAATAATCCTGCAGGAATTTGCATGATGGTATAGGTATAAAAATAAAAGGAGGTAATCAAGCCCAATCCTACTGCACCGACATTCCAAGCTTCCATCAACTGTGAAGTCATCACGCTGGGAGAGACTTGAACACCCATTTCATAAAATAGAAATAAAGCGACCAGGCCAAAGACGACATAAGATTGTGAAGTAATTTTTTTAATCATTTTTCAAAACATTCCTAATTCAAGTTTTGCTGTATCTGACATCATCTCTCTATCCCAAGGAGGATCAAAAACCACCTCTACATCCGCCTCTGTGACACTCGGAATTGCTAAGATTTTCGCCTTAACATCTCCCGCTATAACAGGACCCATCCCACACCCAGGCGCCGTTAAAGTCATCTTAATCTGAATCAAGAAACCCCCATCGGGATGTTCGCTAATTTCACAACTATAAATTAATCCTAGATCTACAATATTAACCGGTATTTCAGGATCAAAACAGGTTTTCATCTGCGCCCATACTTTATCTTCAAGTGAAGCATCATCTGGCAACTCACTTAAAATAGATTTGGCCTTTTTGCCTAAAGCATCAGCATCTTTATTATCAATTCTCACCAAGTTCCCATACACATTGACAGTATAAGTATCCCCTAGATCCTGAGTGATAGTCACCTCAGTCCCTTGATGCAACATCATACGAGCACCAGAAGGCACCATATACGCGATGCAATCTCGACTTAAAATCACCACTTCTTTTGTCGAAGACATTACTCAGCCTCTTCAGGTTTTTTTAAATTAAAACTTTCCCCACAACCACAAAGACCTTCCGCATTGGGATTGTTATAAACCAATTGCAGCTGACCCAAAGATTGTGATTTCAGATCAATCAGAGTGCCTCGAACAGATTCTAGAGCCTCTTGATCTAAATAAAGCGTAAGATTTTGATTAATTAAAACTTCAATATCAGTCGGCTTTACTTCCATTACTACTTCCGGCACATACATCAAACCTGAACATCCCGTTTCTTTAACAGACAGTCTAAATTTTGAACCTGATTCTTTTTTCTCTAAAATCTTTTGAACATGCTGAACCGCTGATTCAGTCATTTGAATAATAGGATTATTAGCATTCATCATTATTACTCCGTTGAAATAGGCTTTTCATTAACTGGGTTAGCATCTAAAGCGGCTTTTAAGGTATGCCAACATAAAGAAGCACATTTTACTCGAGCTGGGAATTCTGAAACCCCCGCCAAGGCTTTTAATTTTCCTGAGGCAGCTAGCACACTAGGATCAGCGTGTCCTGTCACCACTTGATGAAAATTTTCAAATAAAAGCTTAGCTTCATCGAGTGTCTTGCCTTTTAAAGCTTCAGTCATCATGGAAGCAGAGGCCATAGAAATCGCGCATCCTGAGCCCTCAAATTTCAAACCCTCTACTTTTTCACTTTCTAAATTCAAATAAATAACAAGCTTATCTCCACATAAAGGATTAAAGCCTACTTTGACATGATTCGCGCCTTCTAAAACCCCAAAATTTCGAGGATGCCGGCCATGGTCGATAATGAGCTCTTGATATAAATCGTGGTAATCTGACATCAATTCTCTCTACCAAATAATTCATTCACTTTAATTAAACCAAGCACCAATGCATCCACATCGGATCGATTATTGTAAACTCCAAAGCTTGCTCTTGCGGTAGCAGACACTTTAAATCGTTCAATTAACGGCATAGCACAATGATGTCCTGCACGAATCGCAATACCTTCCATATCTAAAATAGTACCGATATCATGCGGGTGAGCCGAATCCATCACAAAAGAAATTACAGCCAATTTTTGCGCGGCTTCACCAATAATTTTTAGACCAGGGATTTTTTGTAATGCTTGTGTCGCATATTGCAGCAACTCGGCTTCATGAGATTCAATTGATGGAAACCCAAAGCTATTAATATAATTAATGGCAGCACCCAATCCAATCACACCCGCCATATTAGGGGTCCCTGCTTCAAACTTATGAGGCAAAACATTAAAAGTAGTTTTCTTAAAGCTCACCTCTAAGATCATATCCCCACCCGTTTGATAAGGAGGCATCCGCTCTAGCCATTTGGATTTTGCATATAAGACTCCAACACCCGTTGGGCCATAAAGTTTATGCGCAGAAAATACATAAAAATCACAATCTAAATCTTGAACATCAACAGAGAGATGAGAGGCTGCTTGTGCCCCATCAACCAATACTGGAACTCCCATTGCATGAGCTGTTTCAACCATCGATTTAATGGGATTAATCGTGCCTAATAAATTGGAAGCATGAGTCACAGCTACTAATTTAGTTCGTGAATTTAATATGGAGTAGTAATGTTCAAGATCTAACTCACCTTGATCGGTTACTCGAATCACTTTTAGTAGAGCCCCTTTTTGTTCACACAAGATTTGCCAAGGCACGATATTAGAGTGATGCTCCATTTCTGAAACTATAATTTCATCACCCGACTGAATAGAAAGCATTCCAAAACTATGGGCCACTAAATTGATAGCCTCGGTTGTGCCTTTTGTGAAAATAATTTCGTGAAGTTCAGGTGCATTAATAAATTGCTTTACTAGAGATCGGCTATTTTCGTAGGCTACAGTAGCTCTTTCGCTCAACTCATAAATACCACGATGCACATTAGCATTATCATGAAGATAATACTGATTCATCGATTCAATCACGGCTAGTGGTTTTTGAGCGGTGGCAGCGCTGTCCAAATAAACCAAAGGCTTGGAACGGCACAGTTGCTTTAAAATGGGAAAATCGTTTCTAGCAAGTTCGATATTGAGTAATTTATTCATGACATCCTCCATCACAAGGAGCCGTAGTCAGGTTCAAAATCACAAATTCTCTAATATGCTCTGCGATCTGTGTATTGCGGAAATTATCTAATAACGCATTGGCAAAAGCACAACTCAACAAATGCTCTGCTGAAGAGCGATTAATGCCTCGAGTCTGCAAATAAAATAATGCTTCTTCATTCAATTGACCAACTGTGGTGCCATGGCTACATTTCACATCATCTGCAAAGATCTCAAGTTCAGGCTTGGTATCAACCTCTGCTTTAGAAGACAAAAGTAAGTTGGCATTATGTTGATCAGCCCTCGTTTGCTGAGCATCGGGATGAACTTTAATTTTGCCATTAAAAATAGCACGAGCTTCATCTTGTATAATCCCTTTGTAAACTTGACGACTCGTTCCATGAGTCTCTAAATGATCGATTCGAGTATGATGGTCAATGATTTGTTTTTTAGAAGCATGATAAAACCCCAATAGCTCGCACTCAGAACCCTTCCCTTTTAATTTCACTGACAATTCATCTCGGGATAAAGACCCACCTAAACTGACCACATATGATTTATATTGCGAGTCTTTTTCTTGAATAACCGTTGTTCGAGATAAATGAATTGAATGCAGAGATTCTTGCTGGAATTTGTAATATTCAAGATTTGAACCGGGCTCTAATTTAATAAAGGTATTGATGCTATTAAAATAGGAGGCTGTTTTTAAACTCACATATTCCTCAAATATTGCCGCTCGACTGTTAGATCCCACACTGATCAGATGTCGTGCTTGATTTTGATAAGGCTGCTCAGCCTCTGTGCTTAAATTGAGAATTTGAATCGGTTGTTTTAATTCCACATCTTTTGGAAGCATCATGAAGAATCCATCATTCATCAATGATAAATTCAACAAATCCAATGAATTTTCATCGACCTGACTTTCCTCATATAATTTTTTAAATAATTCTGGGTGTAGCATCTCTGCTGTTGAGCAACTGGTTAAAACAACTCCTTCCGGCAACTCTAAAATTCGGGAATGTAATGCTGAGTAATATCCATTAATAAATACCAAGAAATGAGCACCTTCCAAATACAGTGCTTGAAACAAACCTGGATTTAAGTCTTGAGAAACAGCGCGAGCAAAATGAGCCTGCTTTAATTGGGTTAAATCGGTATATCGCCAGGACTCTTCTTTTCGAGCAGGAAGCCCTTTAATTAAAAATCCGGCAAGTGCTTGAATTTGGTGTTCACGCCGCCACTCAGGTTGAGCTTGAATAAAGTGGCTTTGAATCTCACTCAATGAAGCTTCATCCCACACTTGTTCGATACTCATGCCCCACCCTTTAAGCTATCATTAGGCAGCAACCAACCATAGCCCTTCTCTTCTAACTCCAGTGCCAAATTTTTATCACCCGATTTCAAGATTTTCCCACCGGCTAATACATGCACAAAATCAGGTTTAATATAATCTAAAAGTCTTTGATAATGAGTGACCATCACAATTGATCGATCCGCATTTTTTAATGAATTCACACCCTCAGCAATCATTTGCAAAGCATCGATATCCAGACCTGAATCGGTTTCATCCAAAATAGCCAATTTTGGCTCTAAAGTAAGCATTTGCAAAATTTCATTTCGCTTTTTCTCACCACCAGAGAAGCCTTCATTCAGTGATCGTTTTAAAAACTTTTGATCCATTTTAAGAATTTCCATCTTGGATTTTACTAGCTCCATAAAATCCACCGCATCTAAAGGATCTTTCCCACGCTGCTTTCGAATGCTATTGTAAGCCGTTTTTAAAAAATATAAGTTATTGACTCCTGGGATTTCCACGGGATATTGGAAGGCTAAAAATAACCCTGCCGCTGCACGCTCCTCAGGTGAAAGAGTGAGTAAATCCTTTCCCTCATAAAGCACACTGCCTGCAGTGATTTCATATTCGGGTCGGCCGGCTAAAACACTGGATAAAGTACTTTTTCCAGATCCATTAGGCCCCATGATCGCATGGACCTCGCCTCGCCCCACATTTAAATCAATGCCTTTTAAAATTTCAATTCCATTGACTGCTACGTGTAAATTTTTAATTTCTAACATTCTTCAACCTTTATGTAATATTAACCTACGCTGCCTTCTAAACTCACTTCCAATAATTTTTGTGCTTCCACAGCAAACTCCATTGGCAGCTCTTTAAATACTGACTTACAAAATCCATTCACAATCATTGAGACGGCATCCTCTTCAGAAATCCCACGTTGCCGACAATAAAATAATTGATCCTCACCAATTTTCGAAGTCGTTGCTTCATGCTCTACTTGTGCTGATTTATTTTTCACTTCGATATAAGGATAGGTGTGTGCTCCACATTGATCCTTTAATAACAAAGAATCACATTGAGTATAATTACGCGCATTTTCAGCTGTCGGCGCAATTCGAACCAAACCTCTATAACTATTTTGCCCGTGACCCGCTGAAATCCCCTTGGAGATAATCGTGCTTCGAGTATTCTTTCCAATATGAATCATCTTAGTGCCTGTATCGGCTTGCTGATAATGATTCGTCAATGCGACCGAATAAAACTCTCCCACTGAATAATCACCTTGAAGAATCACACTCGGATATTTCCAAGTGATTGCAGAACCCGTTTCTACTTGAGTCCAAGAAATTTTAGAATGAGCCCCTCGGCATGCACCTCGTTTCGTCACAAAATTATAAATTCCACCCAAGCCATTCTCATCACCTGGATACCAATTTTGCACGGTTGAATATTTAATTGTAGCTCGTTCAAGAGCAACTAATTCCACAACTGCAGCATGCAACTGATTTTCATCTCGCATAGGTGCTGTGCAACCTTCTAGGTAGCTAACATGACTTCCCTCTTCTGCCACAATTAAAGTTCGCTCAAATTGCCCTGTATTTGCCGAGTTAATTCTAAAATAGGTAGAAAGCTCCATCGGGCAGCGAACACCTTTGGGAATAAATACAAAAGAACCATCACTAAAAACGGCAGAATTTAATGCCGCATAAAAATTATCACGATAAGGCACCACAGTTCCTAAATATTGCTCAATTAATTCAGGGTGTTCGTGAACCGCTTCTGAAAATGAACAAAATATCACGCCAGCTTCGGCTAATTTTGCTTTGAATGTAGTCCCTACTGAAACACTATCAAAGACTGCATCAACGGCAATCCCTTGAAGTAACTGTTGTTCAAAAAGTGGAATACCTAACTTACTATAAGTTTCCAGAATCTTTGGATCAACTTCATCTAAAGATTTTGGTCCCTCTTTTTTTGATTTGGGAGCTGAATAATAGCTGATCGATTGAAAATCGATTGGGGGGAATTGTACATGAGCCCATTCAGGAGGACTCAATGTTAACCAATGTCTAAAGGCTTTGAGCCTCCAATTTAATAAGAATTCAGGCTCTGATTTCTTGGAAGAAATCAGCCGTACCACATCTTCATTCAATCCAACTGGGATAGTCTCAGATTCAATGTCAGTCACAAATCCATGTTGGTAACCTTTGTTAACAATTCCTTCTATAAGCGCTTGTTCATCTTTCATGATCAATGTTCCTGTTTTACAGGTTTAATATGGGCCCGGTCTAAATTCAACCCATGAAAATGTATAGGTTGACTCAAGGGTTTTAACATATCCGATAGTCTAAGATCGGCTAGCACGGCATAGACCGCCTGATTAATCAGCTGCCAATTTCCTTTTAAGCTGCAGACAGATTCTCGCTCACAGTGATTGACCCCATGTCCACACTCGGTAATCGCAGGCCTTCCATCGACCGCCGTAATCATTTCCGCTACGCTGATTTCATGAGCCTTTCGAATCAGCTGATATCCCCCACTCGACCCTCGCTCAGAACTCAATAAATTAAATTCTTGCAATAATTTCAATACCTTACTGACAGTTGGCACGCTCAGATGAGTCGCTCGAGCTACCTCAGAAGCACTCAAACGGCAATCAGGCTTCAGAGCGAGATAGCTCATAATCACAATAGCATAATCCGCCATTTTGCTAATTTTCAGCATCGTAAAATCAATCCATTAAAATTTAGGCGCATATAGTACCATAGTTGTACTATATCACAACTAGGAAAGGGGGAAGCCAAGACGAGAGATATTTAGGTGGAATTATTCCACCTAAATTCTGCGAGAAACTGAATGAGCAACTGGGCAGGGCACTGCTGCACCCACTGGTTTAGTTGGTGGTGGTTGTTTTTGGCCAGACCCGAAAATTGAAAAAATGCTCCCGCCAGCAGAGGGGGGAGCAGCAGCTAATAAAGAAGTTGTCTCGTGCGCATCTGCTGCTGCAGAAGAATCACCAACGGGTGCAGAATCAGCCTCCCCTGGTAAAACCATAGTTAATTCGACCCCGGCTGCTGAAACAGGAGCCGCTGCGTGTGCCTCCACCCTATCAGATACTTTCGCAGGTGCTTTAGACAGCACCACTGCAAGTCTTCGCAAACAATAAAGTCGATCAACTTCATTACGCTTTTCAGCATAAAAGCCCATCAGTTTTTCAAGAAGCGCCTTGTGATAATCAAAATCTGCCTGTTCATCATAAATAGCCGCTGGAATCGCTAAAGATTTTTCAGCTAACTCATAACACTTAAATTGTTTTGCAATACAGTCTTGTTGTTTTTCACGATAGTGCTCTTTAAAGAGAGCATGAAGTTCTTTAGTGGTAGCAGAGTCTCTCCAAATATCAGAACGATAATAGACTCGTGTATCTTCTAGGTCTTCATTTTTTTTATAAATTTTTGCAGCGGCTTCATAAGCACCAGCCGCCGCTTCATACTCCCGAGCAGTCAGAGGCAGTGTCGCCAATGCTCGCTCTGCCGCTGAAAATAAATTTCTCACCAGGATCGCATCAGTCGCCACTTGCTCAATGCACTGAGCATATTTTCGAGCTTTTCCAGCTTCCATTTCAGTTTTATTTTGAGCTTTAATATAACTGGCAAATGTACAGACATAAGATCCGCTTTCATTATAATGAAATGGTATGGTTTTATAATCATCATATTCCACATACCAGATCAACATAAGAACTTGCGCCAAGTTATGACTCGATAGAGCTTTCAACAAAGGAAAAGTGGTTTTCCAAAATTCATCCCCTGGATGCTCTTGCAAAGGGTCTGCCCCTGCCTCTAACACCAAGAACATAGCTCGATACATACCGATAGAAGGCTCACATCCACCTAAAGCATTGTAGAGAGGTGAGGCTTTATAAGGAGGATAAATTCCATTGACATTAATTCCTGCCTTAATTTGTCTTGCAAGTTCTTTACAATTTCCATCAAACATCAGTTTAAAAACATCAGGCATAATGATTACCTCTAAACACAATTTTATTAAAATTTACTGACGACCCACTGATAGGGTAGGATTCGAGCCATCTGCAACTGCATCTGCCACAGTATTCGATGATTGAACAACCCCCGCCTCCACTTCAGCTGAGCGTGGTACAGTTGAATGCCGGCGCTGAAATAAACCAGCACCTGCAGCGGTTGCTTCTACAGACGATAACTCACCTTGAGGACTCATGGGTGGTGGTTCTATTCCAGCAGCTCTTAATTGTGCTTCCAATACAGTGAGATGAGCATTTAAGGTGTTATTTTCCCCAGCCTTGCTTGCAAGCTTAATAGCATGATTACTATTTAACGTATCTATCTCACCACGCTTCTTATTCTGGAATTCAGTCATACGTGCATCTTTTACTTCAAGATCAAGCTCGTGTTTCTTTTCCTGTATATCAGCATTACGGGCACCCAAGAGAGTCAATAATAAAAACCCAACTAAATTACTGCCGCTTGTCAATAATGCATAAGTCATCAACCATTCCTGGGCCAGTAAATTCACATTTCCTGTTTGAATTCGAAGTGAAGTCGTTACAAGCATCGCCCCACTCGCACCGATTGCTAATCCACTGCAAACTTGTCCTGTTTGAGCCAAACGAAGAGCTCTTATACCTGAACCTAACTCTGCCTCAGTTGCAGCTCGTTTTGCAATATTTATAAGTCCAATTGCATCTAACAGGGCCTGGCCTCCCACCTTAATCTCCCCTAATCCTTTAATGATAAATCCACTTAAAGCAGCCGCTGAAAGAGCCGCTAAAACTGCCATCGCGTACTGAGCAGAAGGGGATAAACTTGAACTTGAAAGTGATAGTAAAGT
>CAIQCE010000334.1 GCA_903870185.1 uncultured Gammaproteobacteria bacterium | reverse complement strand
GTACCTGCGGATGATTTAACCGATCCATCTCCAGCAACCACTTTCGCACATTTAGATGCAACCGTTGTATTGTCTCGTCAAATTGCAGAATTAGGTATTTATCCTGCGATCGATCCATTGGATTCTACGAGTCGTCAATTGGATCCATTAGTCGTGGGTGAAGATCACTATAAAGTGGCTCGAGGCGTACAAGAGACCTTGCAACGTTATAAAGAATTAAAAGATATCATCGCGATCTTAGGTATGGACGAATTATCGGAAGAAGATAAACGTAGCGTGAGCCGAGCTCGTAAGATCCAACGATTCTTGTCTCAACCTTTCTTCGTTGCAGAAGTATTCACCGGATCTCCAGGTAAATATGTCTCATTAAAAGATACGATTCAAGGATTCAAAGGGATCTTGGCAGGTGATTACGATCACTTACCAGAACAAGCATTCTACATGGTAGGTAGTATCGAAGAAGCCGTAGAAAAAGCTAAAGAACTTTAAACTAAACTTTCCAGTTTAAACTGGAGGAAAAAGATGTCATTAAAGACCATGCAATTAGAGATCGTGAGTGCAGAGGCGCCGATATTTAGCGGCGCTGTACAACACTTGATCGTGACCGGTAAAGCGGGAGAATTGGGAATCTATCCAGGCCACACCGCTTTATTGACTGCATTAAAACCAGGACAAATCAGAGCTATTTTAGAAAATGGCGAAGAAGAAGTGTTTTATATGTCAGGTGGAATGTTGGAAGTTCAACCTAAAGTAGTGACTGTATTAGCGGATACAGCATTACGTGCGACTGATATCGATGAAGCTGCCGTTTTAGCGGCGAAAGAACAAGCTGAAAAAATCATCAGAGAACGCAAAGATGAAATTCAATTCTCTTCAGCTATGACTGAATTGGCAGAAGTCGCGGCTCAACTTCGAGCCTTGGAAACGATTCGTAAGCAAGCGAAGCGATAAAGGAAAAAATTGACTCAAGAAAGGACTCCATTCTATTGATTAAGGAAATAGAATAATGTCCCACTTAGTTGAACGAAGTTGCACTCTCGTAAAAGCTCAAGCCTTGTGGAATGAGGTTGTCAAAAAACATCAACTAAAATCCTCGCGTGATAATTACACCGTCAATGGTTTCACAGTACAAATCTGCTATTTGAATTATAAAAATAATTCCTATCGTGGAATGGGAAAAGGACAAAATTGTTCACAAATTAAACTCAGTGCAAGCTACGAGGTGATTGAATTTGCTTTATCGGCTTATGAGTTTAATTCCTATCCAATAGTGAATGGATCTATTGCAACAATTTCAAAGCAATACTTCACCCTGCCCTATCGTTCAAATTCTAAAATCTTTTTAAATGCATCTAATCAGAAAATTGATTTGCCTTGGGTGCTTTATGAAGATTATAGAACTCAAGAGGCCTATGTGGTTCCATTGGCTGAGGTCGATTTAAAATACATCAATTCACCCATGGAAAATGATAAGTTTGATTATATGGCGGCATAAAACTTATGCTGCCAGTAATGGCCTTGCTAGTGGAACTAGTTATGAGGAAGCCGTGATTCATGGTGCGATGGAAGTGATGGAGCGCGATGCCCATTCCTATTTCTTAATCGATACTTTTGTATTGAATAAATCTCCCCGAGTGTTAGATTTTAAAACCTTACCCAAAGATATAAAAAAATTAGTCAGGAAAATCGAACGGCAATATCAGAATTCAGTAGTGATTTTAGAATTACCTTCTCGTTTTGGAGTGTCGGCTTATATGGCATTTTTTCTCAATGCTGATTTTGAAATTAACCCACGAGGTTGCGGTGCTTCGTTAAATGCGCATTATGCTTTGGAAAGATCGATTTATGAATTAGTTCAGCTTTATAATCTAAATCATGGCCATTATTTAAATGGCAATATTGAACAGAGCTTATTAAAAAACAATAGATTGATCGAGACTATATTACGGTTTGATTTATCATCGGTATTTGAAAAAAATACTTAAAGTCTATAGTGATGAAAATGGTTTAAGCTGCGTTCGTATAATTATTCCTGGAGCGGAAGAATTCTTTTTAGCGAGTCATTATTTACAGTTGGAACCTACTCCATTAATGCAAGCCTATATTCAAAAGTATTGGGGAAAAACCTTTAATTACACTGATTTTGAGAATTCAAAGGAGATCTAAAATGGTCGATTGTTGTTGTGTGGTGGCTGGATTTGTTGAAGACTATCCTACTCCTAATGAAATTAAAATCGCAATAGAGGCTGATAACAGGGCATTTTTTCGTAGTCATATTGCGGGAGGGAGAGTTCGAGCAATAGGACGAGCAAGAATGGCATTTTCAATAGATTGTGAATATGGTGTGGCAGCATATGCCGCGCTTCGTGGAAGATATGAATTGTATTTGGAATTTATTAATTTGGAATTAGCTAATCCCGAACTATTTCATCCGGTGAATTATATGCAAATCTATCGATGTGCTTTAAAAGGAAATAGTTTCGATATTGCTGAGCATGCATTGCGTAATGTACAGGCAAGAGGCACTGATATTACAGCCTATGGATTTGCAAAAAAAACCCCTTTGCATTATTTGGCTCAAAATGTTCACCGTGATATCCCTCGGCATTTAAAATTGTTGCTGGGAAGAGGAAAGGTTCAAGATTCTTCAATGTGGTTAGATGGAGCCGGCAATACGGCCGTTCATGCTGCAGCCGCTGCTGGGAATTTTGAAGCAGTCAAACATCTTGCTGAAATAGGTTGTTCGGTATTGACGAGGAATGCTGCTGGAAAAACTGTCATGTCCCTTATCCCATTAGGTCATCTTAGGCTGATAAAATTAGTTCGAAGTTTAATTAGACGTGAGCAGGAAGGAGGATTTTTTTCAGGTGCTATGGCTGCGCTTTCAACTAAGAATCTTTCGAGCCCACTTAGTAAATTACCAGTAGATATGAGAAGGCTAATCGTGAGTTATTTAGATCCTGAGATTACAGAAAAGGAATGCAAGCCCACTT
>CAIQCE010000333.1 GCA_903870185.1 uncultured Gammaproteobacteria bacterium | reverse complement strand
TACTCAAGACCATTCCTGCAATCAAATGGCATTCAACCTATTAAAGCATTGCAATGGCTGCCTAATGAAAACTCTTACTATAGCAGTTTGATAGTGGGTTCTTTGAAATCAGAACAAGCTTTAATTTGTTTTATTCATTCTTATTTTGAGCTTTCCTGCAAAATTGAACAATCTAATCATCCTATTCTGACTTTAAAGCCTGAATTTTCTACACGATTAAGCCAAAATGCATCTTTCAACCGGCTTGGGCTTAATACTTATTTAGGCAGCCAGATACCCATTCATGAAAAAATCAAGAAAATTACTATTGGTCCCATACCAATTCATCAATATCTAACTCACGTTTCTGAAAATAAATTAATACCCACCTTATCTCAATTCTTAAAAAAATACTTTATTGACACTAACTCTATTAGTTTAGAACTTGAGATTGATATCAAAAGCTTTTTTCTAAAATCTTCAACCTCTCTCTCAAATATTAGGCTTGGCTGGAACAGTTGGTTAGGTGACCTCTACTTATTTAATTCAGAAAAAACTTTAATTTCGATCAATTTAGCACTGGAATTTTAATTTCAGAATCGGTAGATTGGTCGGTTTCGTTAATTATCTTATTCATAGATGAATCAGACTAATCGGTCGGATACCAACCATTTTTTAAGATTTGGAGAACTGTATGCTAAAAGAAATCCATAAAACACTTGCCGAACAGCTTCAGCTTATAGCAACTCAGTTACTATCTAAAAGAAGCGTTAAAAATTCTATTAAAGTTAATACACTCTACTTTAAAGCTCAGGAAATATTGGCACTAATTCCGGCTGGATCTAATCTTTCAACTGATCTTAAAACCTGCTCCTCAATCTTAAAAGCTCTTTCTGACCTTCAAGCATTAGAATGGCCTGTAGATCTGGGATTGAATCCCCTCTCAGAAATTAATTACCTTATGGCTTTATATAAACCTTATTTAGTTAATATTCTTGAAGGCCTGGTTGAAAAACTTGATGGTGCAATACAAAAACTGAATCCCTTTACTCTCACTGGAATAGAGGCTTATTCAAAATGGGTATCGAACAAAATTGATGTACTTTATCTCGATATTGAATTATATGAACGTGAAATAGCTAAGCTTAAAAAACAATTAGTGCTTCAACAAGAAATTTCAAAAACAGATATTTTTTCAAGTGGATTCAAAGATGCTGCAAATAATACAGAAAAATCGATCGAAGATTTCTCAAAACTAAAAGAGAGCTCTAGAGCACAACTAAATGAACTTTCAGCTCAACTACGTGAAATCAACACATTTACAGCGAGTATAGCTAGAGTACTCCACACCGCTAAAGTGGTTCGTGAATTATTACTGAATCTTATAGCCAAACCTCATTTAGAAAGTACTGATATCAAGAAAATAATAACATTGGAAAAACAAATTCAAGATATTATAACAACCATTCAATCAGAAGAATTTCAGAGACAAGTTGCCAACTATACTCGCATAGCAGGCTCATTTCTTGAATCATCAGCAGCAATCGCTGCCCCTAGAACAATGCCTATTACCGCCACTGCTTTAAGAATAACATCTTTTTTTGCAACAAAACCACCTACTACTTTAACAGGCTACTTTCATAGGGAGGGTGCTCTAGTTGCGCCAGCTGCAGGAGCAGGAGCTATGCCAGTGAAACCAACCATACCTAAAGCCTTAGGAGGATCACCTGCGGTGGTCTCTAGAAGCCTTTTACATTACTCTCTACTAGAAAAAGCTCCTGAAAAACCCCAAGGGCCAATATCTCCTCAAGTCCCAGCAACTTCCAGTGGCATAATGCAGCACAGACGTTGAAATTCATAAGATTTAACCCTAGAATCAAAAACTGACCCCGCACCTAAAAATGCGGGGCTTTTTTTCCATAGGATCATTAAGTAATGAATCAACGTCGAGTCTGGTTACATCAATTCTACCCTTGGTTAGTTTGGGGGCTGGCGGCCAGCTTCTTTTTCTATAAATACCTCTTGCAGGTATTCCCTAGCATCATGAGCCAAAACCTGATGAGCGCATTTCACATCAGTGGCGCAGGTCTTGGAAACCTGGCAGCCTGTTATTTTTATGCTTATTTAATTATGCAGATTCCCGTAGGCTTGCTTTTAGATCGCTATAGCCCCAAGCTGATTAGCATACTGGCTTTGATTGCATGTGCCATTAGCTGCCTTTGGTTTGCCTCCTCACATAACATCCTAAGTGCCAGCTTAAGCCGAGGTTTAATGGGCCTGGGTGCAGCTTTTGCTGCCGTCTCTTGTTTTAAATTAACAGCCATTTGGTTTCCCCCGAAGCGATTCGCACTAATGGCAGGTTTAAGTATGACAGCTGCCATGCTGGGTGCTGTGGGTGGTGAAGCCCCCCTATCCTATTTAGTAGGCCTTCATGGGTGGCGAGAAACCATCCTTTATTGTGCGATCCCAGGCTTTGCCTTAGCTTTAATTATCACCCTAGTTGTAAAGGATAAAACGGAAGTCAGAATTCCAGCTAATTCGACTATGGGACTATGGGAACAACTTGCGCGGGTCCTCAAGCACCCTCAAACTTGGCTGCTCTCTCTTTATAGCGGGCTTGCCTTTGCACCTGTCTCCGTTTTTGGGAGTCTCTGGGGTGTTTCTTTTCTTCATCAAGCCTATCAGTTAGGTACCACCCAAGCTGCTAGCACGCTATCGTTGATCTTTATTGGTTTTGCAATTGGTTGCCCACTATCAGGTTGGTTTTCAGACTATATTGGCAAAAGAAAAATTATTATTTTAATCGGAACTCTCATTGCCTTGCTCACCATTATCTTAGTCCTTTATCTTCCACAAGCCCCTATCTTATGGCTCAGTATTTTATTATTTAGTTTTGGATTGGGAGCCAGTTGTTTTTTCTTGTGTTTCTCCATGGTTCGAGAAATTAATCCCTTTATTCTTGCAGCAACGGTATTAGGATTTATGAATACCTTTGATTCTCTCTGTGAGGCTGTGATTGAGCCTTTCATCGGCCAGCTTTTAGATTGGGGCTGGGATGGGAAGATGCTGGATGGCGCTCGCTTGTTTAGTCTGGGTAATTATCATGTAGCTTTAAGTGTATTACCGATTTTATTTATTCTGGGGTTGGTGACGTTGATATTTATCAAAGAAACACATTGTAAGCAGAGTGAACTTTAGAGCTATTCAATATGTAGGTTAGCGCCAAGCGCCAGCGTGGCCTAACAAACCCATTTATTATCATTTCTTTTTACAATCATGGAATTAGACTTCCTCCTGCACCAGCATGTGCAGGAGTATCAGCAGCCCCATGAGCAGGAATTTCCATATTTTCTACTCTAGCTCCCAAAGGAGGAGAAGCAAATAAAGCCGGCCCTGCAAGTGGCATGCTCACCCCTAACTTTGTTGCAGAAATATGATATATGTTTTGAAAATATTGCTTCATTAAATAAAAATACCTTGCAGAAAAGAAGGAAGAGGCACCAGATGGCAAGTTAATAGAATAGGAAGAAGTGATTAGGAAAGGATATTTCCCTGCCAGAATTTCAGATTCTAAGACATTCAAAACTGATGCTACGAATTGAGCCGCTAAAGTCACAGTGAGCAATTTTGATTCAGGAGAGTATGAATCATCAAGACTATCAGACACGATTTCTAACTCGGCTTTTTCTGCCATAATAAAATTCAATAACTCATGAATTCTCTGATATTCAGAAACTCCTTTTATCTTCGGTAAAACTTGGGTATTTATCGTTCGACTAAGAGATGTAAAATAGGATTTTAATAATAGATAACCATCTCCTTCTGGAATAAGAGCGAGCAAATCTATTTCAGAGCCTGATAAAAACTTAGAAACCTCTACTTTAACTCCTGATTGAATAGTCTTGATTTTGTCAATTTGGGATGTTGACTCCAAAGTC
>CAIQCE010000332.1 GCA_903870185.1 uncultured Gammaproteobacteria bacterium | reverse complement strand
CTAGTCTTGAACCTGCTCCTGAAATGAATCGTGTTGTTGGTAGAATTAGGAATGAAACCTCAGTGATGGATCCAAAATTTGACGTTGGGATTTTACTGAAAGATCTCGATAAAAAAGTTTTGGATGCAGATAAAGAAATTCTTGATACCTCTGGAGAAGTCTTTGAGGAGAATTTTAGGATTTTGCATGCGCTATGGGATGGGAAATTGTCGGATCTCATCTGGGAGGCGACAACGGGTAAGTCGGTGAGCATAAAGGGTGGGCGGAAAAAGCGATATTTGGATTTGAAACAGAGGGTCCTAAAAAAATTTGATGAAGAACATGCAGCTTCTCATCTCATTCATTTTACAGAACAGAGCTTAGCCACTCAGGCTTGCTTAGTATTGGTCACATTAGTCACCACTCATGATCGAGAAACTTCACTCGATATGAATGATAATGTTAAAGCTTTACTGGATTTAATGCCTGAAGGAGGTTCCGATAGGAAAATTTTTACTTCAATCCTAGACAAAATCTGGAATTTTTTTGTGGCAGAAGGAGATTCAAGTCTTTTAATTAAACCCAATTTTAAAGAAGTATTAGCGATCATTAAAGCAGTAATAACGATCAAGTTTCAAGATCTGCCTAAAACTGATCCAAGTTATGACAAAGCATTGTCAATGAAAATGCTACGTACATTAGGTAATGTGAAAGATCTGGTCAACACGCACAAAGAGCCTGTTTTGAAAATGATGTTATTGCGATCTGGGAATCCAGCGGCATTGCCAATAGATGCTTTATTAGAAGCTTTCGTGTTATGGGAAGTCAGATTCTCAGAACCTGAAACCAAATTGCAATTTTTAAGTGTGCTCCCAATCATCGTCGGTGAATACTCTATAGATGAGGCCATGAGTTGGGTCGATGCTTGTGCCGCTTTAAGTCCTCCTGCTCGATGCGAATTCTTAGACGTGTTGTCAACCATTAATGTACTTGAAAGAGGATTGCCGACTCTGATTCAGCTTAAAGAGATGGCGCAAAAATTACAGGCTGACAATGTTTCAACATATGGTGAAATTCGAGATTTGATTCAAAGAACTTGGGGCTGCCAATTTAATGCAAGCCAACAAGCTTTGACGCCACCCTCTGATTGGCATGAAATGCTGATGTCTATAATCGATCAGATAATCACAGCAGCCAAGATGGTTGGGGTCGTTTTAGATAAAGCCCAGCTTTCCAATAAAAAAACCTGGTTAAAATATTTAGGCAAGAAATTCAACGCGCTTAGCCCATTGGTGAGGGCTTCAGCGCTGCTAATGTTAAGGCCGCTTTTGGCTAAATTCACAGAGGCTACTTTAACCGCTCGTATTAGTGAAATAGTCACTGATAAAGATAGCAAAACTTATGCATTATTAAACGCTATATTTAAGCGATTTTCGCCCGCTGCTTCTTCCTTGCCCTTGGAAGATCAGTTATTGGTTTTGGGTGAGAGTGAAGAGCAATTAGAATTATTGAAAGGTGCATTAATAGCAGCAAGAGCGAGATGGCCCGCTGAATTTAATTCGTTATTGAATTTATTGGGTAATATAAAGCTACCCAAGCGAATATTGAAAATTGAAGGAAGTAAGAGTGAGCCTGTATTAACTTCGGTGGTTTTTGTCATGAGCATTTTAAATGCTGCGGTGAAGCATCATCATAAACAAGCATTGCCGGTGGAATTTATAAAGAAAATCTTTGAGCATTCATTATTTGAAGTGCCAATGGATATGAAATTTGAATCCAAATTGTTAGACCTTATCGAAAAATTGCTGTCGAAGAAAATTGATCCAGAACGAAAAGTGATTTTGATGGGTGTGATTCTCGACTTCCTCAAGGTGAATCCTAATATCGCACAAGCTGAAAGATTGTCGAATGTATTATTGGATGAGTCAGAAGAAAACCTGGAAGTATTGGTTGAGCTTTCAAAGGGTTACGCAACGAATACTGCAGGATTCATTGAGGCAGTTGAAAGGCTCAATACGATTACCCAAGATGCTTCACTCGGGTCTCAGCTTAAATCAGAATTTTATCAAGCAGTTAGAAATAGTTCAGAGGCTTTTATTCCACTAGTGACGGCTCTGAACACCTTGGATGTGAGTTCAGAAGCCAATAAAGCGAAGCGTGCGATTATTTTTAAAATATTTGTGAAAGGGTTGGAGGCAGGATTTAAGTCCGCTGATTATCCAGAGGATTTCCTTTCTACTTTCCCTGGGGCTTTAAATGCTTTAAGTGGCTCTCAACTACAAGCACTAGGCCATCTCTATGAGAAAAGACCTTATCCTAGCTTGCTCCAGCTTTCTAAAAACTTGCGCCGGATGGATGGATATTTATTAGAATTTGAGAGGGCCCCTTTCGGTGAGCGAAATTTAGCGGCACAGTTTAGTGATAAGGCCGCATTGAGAGTGATCGAAGCGATCAAGAGTTTAGATTTTGATGAGCCTCGGGCTTTGCCTCTGGAGCAACGGCTGGAGCTTTATCGTCAATTCAAACATGTGAATGCATTGGGCGATGACAAGCCTATCGATAGCGATCCGAATGGAAATGATTTTAGTGTGAAAGATCTCAGTCGTAATCGAATGGCTGAATTAGTGATAGTTTATAAGGCTGTGATTAATGATGCTGAGTCTTCTGATGAAGATAAACTCAAAGCCAAATTAGCCTATATCGCCATTCTAAGAGAAGTGATGTATAGAACTTCCAAGAAGGTAGGCGGAATATTTCCTAATTCAACCCAAATGATTGCGCTCTTGAGTGCTTGGATTGGCGGAGGCAATGTCGTTTCAGAAATTAAAACGGGTCAAGGAAAAGCCTTGATGACAATGATGGCGTCGGCTCTATTATGGATCGAGAATCAGACCGTCGATGTTTGTACTTCCAATATTGCATTGGCCGAGCGTGATTTGAAGGAAGCGGGAGACTTTTTCGATTATTTGAATATTCCTCATTCCACTCATCCGATTACTACCGAGTCAGAGGATAAAGATTACATAAGCGGCGGAATTAATTATTCCGATGTCGCAAACCTCGCTCTTTATCGCGAACGTAGAGAAATCAAACATACCTGGGATAGTAAAACTAAAGCTTCTATTATATTAGATGAAGTGGATGCTACTATCTTAGATAACAGCACGCATTATCGTTATGCCGATAATTTGTCGGGAGATTCCAGCGCTAATCGATGGTCTTGGATCTATCCTATGCTGAATGAATTTATCGAAACTACGGAATTTAAGGATCCCACGGCTAGCTCGGAAGATGATATCCGAAATGCACACCGTTTCCTTAAGAGTCGGGGGGATGATAAACAACTTTCTCTTATTGAGAAATTGAAAGACGATCAACTCGATATATGGATTAACGCCGCATTGGCTGCTCGAAATTTAAAAGAAAATCGTCATTTTGTCGTGCACAAAGATGCTGCTCGAAAACATTCCGTTGCTCGTTTGCTGATTAATAAGCGGGTGAGCGATGCACAATTCAGTAATGGAGTTCAGCAATTCCTACATGCTCGTTTAAACAAAGAGATTAAGGAAGAGCGAAAAATTGATGAGTTCCCCATCGAGCCTGAGATTAGTGCATTAGCCTCCATGGACTCCAGAAATTTTATCGATGCCTACCGAGAAAGGAAGGGTCGAGTTTGGGGGATGACAGGAACGATTGGAGCTGCCCCTGAGCGAGCCGAACAGAGGCGAAAATTTGGATTTAGATTATTAGGTATTCCGTCTCATCAAGTTGATCGACGACGCGACAGGCAGGCACTTTTAGTTAAAGGTTCAGTCTCACATCAACGTCGGATTTTGCAAGAAATTAAGCGTCGTTTGCGTCAATCGAATCGCAGTTTTTGGGATCGTGATGGAAAGCCTCAGCCGACGCTGATTATTTGTGAAGATGCCGATGCAGCCAGAAAATTACATGCCTATATTCAGCAAGAATTAAACAAGGATAAAAAATCCAATCCTGATCTTCTTCAACTCTATACGGGGACCGATCAAGCTCAAGATGAAAAGAAAGTGGTTGAGAAGGCCGGTAAGTCAGGGGCTATTACGATTACGACAGAAGTTTTAGGCCGTGGAACGGATATCGCTCCCGAAGGTCGAGATGGCTTGTTGGTCATCAAAACCTATGTCGATATTTTGCGTACGACGAATCAAGTGAGAGGTCGAGCGGGTCGTCAAGGCGCATTGGGTGAAACGATGTTGATCGTCGATCAACAGAAATTAAGAGCAAAAAATATTGAGAAAGAGCAGGATCTACTCTTAGGTAAGCAAGCGGAGCAGAGACAATTTAGAGGCCGACAAGCTGAAATTCAAAATGTGTTATTCAATAAATTTTT